>NZ_JARAYJ010000059.1:0-35823 GCF_033794345.1 Streptomyces niveiscabiei | reverse complement strand
ACAGCAAGCGCCCCGACGCCCAGCCCCTGCGCTTCACCACCGCCGAACTCGACGCCGCCGGCATCGACCCGGCCCGCTTCGGCATCCGCGTCTGACCTGTACGGGGCCCGGACCTCCTCCGGACCCCGTCGACGGGACCAACTCATGCACCACCACGCCTACGTGTGGACCGGCCCCAAAGCCCGCTTCGACAACGAGGCCCTCCGACGGCCACCACACCCCCAGCCACCCCCACCCCCCACCGACCCCACCGGAGAACGCCTCCTCCACCGCTACCGCGAAGTCGCCGCAGAGTTCCCCACCTCCGACCTCCCACCCATCGAAACCGCCCACTGGCTCCTCAAACCCCCCTCCCTGATCCAAGGCACCTGGACCGACCCGGACCAGGCAACCGCATGGCTCACCAGCCAACTCCACGCACACGCACCCCGGTTCACCGCCGAACGGGACCGCACCCCGGCCCACCTCACCACCCTGACCGCCTCAACCCTCGTACGGCTCAAAGCCGGTAGCGACGTCGTCCTCGGTCTCTATCTCGAACACCCCGCCTACCTCCACCTCGCGCTGATCACCTGCACCCCCAACCGCAACCACCCCCAACTCCCCTGCCCAGCAAGGAAAGACCCGGCAACCTTTCCCCCCGGCGCGGCGACAGAGCAGCGACTCTCCCCCACACGGAAAGGTCCCCCACATGAGCCGCAAGGCACTTCGCAGGCACCGTCGGCGTAATACCTCGCTGGCGGTCGGTCTGCCGCTCGTTCTCGCTGCGAGCGGGGTTTTCGTCTATGGGTACGGTTCTTCCGAGGAGGTGTCGGCTGCCGCGCCGGGCTGGGCGAGCGTGTCTGCGGACGGGTTCGCGTCGGTCAACGCGCTGGGGCAGAACGGGACTTATGGCGGGCGGGACGGGAAGACCGTCACCGTCAGGACGCTCGCCGAGCTGGAGAAGTACGCGACCGCGAGTGAGCCGTATGTGATCGTCGTGGCCGGGGCGATCACCATGAACCCGGTCGGGAAGGAGATCAAGGTCGCTTCGGACAAGACGATCGTGGGGTCGGGGACGGCCGGTCACATCGTCGGTGGCGGGTTCTTCCTGGGGCAGGGCGTGCACAACGTCATCATCAGGAATCTGACCATCAGGGATGCGTACCAAGGGACTTGGAACGACAAGGAGCACGACTTCGACGCCATTCAGATGGACGGCGCGCATCATGTGTGGATCGACCACAACGACCTGCGGCACATGGCGGACGGCCTGATCGACAGCCGTAAGGACACGACGTACCTGACGGTCTCCTGGAACAAACTCAGCCAGGAGAACAAGGCGTTCGGGATCGGGTGGACGGAGAACACGACCGCCGACATCACGATCCACCACAACTGGATCCGCGAGACGGAGCAGCGCAACCCGTCGACGGACAACGTCGCGCACGCGCACCTGTACAACAACTACCTTGAGGACGCGGCGAGTACGTCGATCACCTCGTCGTACGGGAACTACGCGCGCGGCAACACGAACATGGTGCTGGAGAATTCGTACTTCCAGGGCCTGAAGAACCCGGTGATCAGGGACAGTTCGGCGACGCTCGTCCAGCGGGGGAACGTGTTCTCGGGGACCAGCGGGCGGAACGAGAGCGGTGGTTCGGGCGCGAAGTGGGACCCGAAGAGCTACTACCCGTACACGCTGGACGCGACCGCGAACGTACCCGTGCTCCTCAAGTCCGGTGTGGGGCCCAGGAGTTCGATCGGCACGACAGCGACAGCGGCGGCCACGGTCAAGGCCACCACTCTGACCGTCGCCCAGGACGGCTCCGGCCAATACCGCACCGTTCAGGCTGCCGTGAACGCCGTCCCCGTCAACAACCCGTCCCGCGTGGTGATTTCGGTCAAGCCGGGCACGTACCGCGAGGTCGTGAAGGTCCCCGCGAACAAGCCGCACGTCACGATCCAGGGCTCGGGCGCCAGCCGTAAGGACACGGTCATCGTGTACGGCAACGCGGCCGGGATGACGAAGCCCGACGGGTCGGGGACGTACGGGACGCCCGGCAGCGCCACCCTCTCCGTCTCCTCGGACGACTCGCAGGTCAGGAACCTGACCGTCACCAACGACTTCGACGAGGGCGCGCACCAGGACATCGCGAACCAGGCGGTCGCGTTGCTGACGCAGGCCGACCGGATCGTCCTCGACGGGGTGATCGTCAACGGGGACCAGGACACGCTGGAGCTGGAGACCGCCGCGAAGGACAAGCTCGGGCGGGTCTACATCGCCAACTCGTACATCACCGGGAACGTCGACTTCATCTTCGGCCGGGCGACCGCCGTCGTGGACAGATCGGTCATCACGCTGAAGAAGCGGTGGAACGGGACCTCCGCCGGGTACGTCACCGCGCCCAGCACCGCCGCCGGGCGCAAGGGCATCCTCATCAACAGGTCCGCCGTCAACGGCGATGTGTCCAACGGGAGTTACTACCTCGGGCGGAACTGGCACCCCGGCGGCGACACGACCGTCGACCCGCAGACCACGGTGCGCGAGACGACGCTCGGCGCGGGCATCAGGCCGACGCCGTGGACGGACATGGGCGGCTTCTCGTGGAAGGACGACCGGTTCGCCGAGTACCGGAACACGGGGGCCGGGTCGGGGCCGGCGTCCTCGGAACGGCCGCAGTTGAGCGATGCGCAGGCGGCGGGGCAGGAGGTCGCGGACTGGCTGGCGGGCTGGACGCCGTCGGCTTCCTGAACTGAACCGGGCGGACGGCTTCGCGACTTGGGTGACCGGCCTCGTGAACCGGACGGCCGGCTCCCTCAACCGGGCGCACGGTCACTGAAGTTGGTGCGACTCGGTCTCCAGGGGCTCGGCCGTCTCCTCCTCGACCAGCACCCCCCTCTCCAGCCGGTGCACAACGTCCGCGACCCCGCACACCGCCGGGTCGGCGGACGCGAGCACCACCGCCCGTCCCTCGTCGGCGAGTTCACGGAAGTACGCGAGCAACTCGGCGTCCCCCGTGGGCTCGTCGGCGAGGATCACGGCCGGGTCGTTGATGAGCGCGCGGACCAGGGCGACCCGGCGTTGTTCGCCGGGCGTCAGGGCGCCGGGGAGATGCGCGGCGCGCGGCGTCAGCCCCGTCCGGTCGAGGAGTTCACGCGCCCGGCGTTCGCCTTCGGCGCGTGAACCGGCGTACGGGACAAGGACGTTGCGGTACGCCGAGTGGCGGGGCAGCAGGTCGGGGGTGCGGAAGACGATGCCCAGGCGGCGTCGGCGGGTGGCGGCCCGGGCGGGTTCGGCGAGGTTCGTCATGTCGGCGCCGCCGAGGTACACCCGGCCCCGGTCGGGGGTTTCGAGGAGGGCCAGGATGTGCAGCAGGAGCGTCTTGCCCGACCCCGAGTCCCCTGCGAGCACGGCGACTTGGCCCGCCTCGAAGCCGAGCGAGACGTCGTCGAGGAGTTCGTACCTCGCTCCCCGCACGGTGTGCGACTTGCCCACTCCCTCGGTCCGCAACAGCGTGCTCAATGAGGCTCCTCGCCTACGCCCCCGGGTGACTCACCCGGAACCCGGAAACCGGAAACAGGCACCCTTCTTATCGGCGCGTCACCCTCGTACACCTCATCGGCGTCACCACGAAGAGTGAGCATTCAACCCGTGTGGGGGACGCGGCGCCAGGTGAGTGACGCGAGAGCGGTCAGTCGCGGGCTGCCAGTAATGCGAGTGCTTCGGCGGCCCGGGGCGCCGTGGGGGAATCGGTGGCGGCGACGGCGCGCAGAGCGGTCAGCACCTGAGGGCGGAAGGTCCAGCGCAGGCCGACGAGGACGGACAGATGGCGCTCCACGCCGTAGCGACCGGGGTTCTCGACCACCATGGCGCACAGCGTGTCCGCCGCCCATCGCGCCCACTGCCCGCCCCCGGACGCGATCGCGATCAGCGTGTCCTCTCCCCAGTCCCGTACCGGCGTCCGCCAGAACAGCGGCCCTCGGCCGATGCGCGTCGGGAGGCGGCGCGCGTGGGAGTCGTCCGACAGGACCAGGAGTTCGGCGATCTCGCGCCGCTTGATCGACCAGGACCGTTCGCCGACGAGCAGCCGCCGCAGCACGCGAGCGGCGACCGCGGCCGACCGCTCGTCGCCCAGGGCGATCAGGAGCTTCGCCAGGTCCAGCCGACGCCTCTTCCCGCCCGGTACGACGCCTCGGATCCGGGCTCTGACCGCTCGCGCGAGTTCGGCGGCCGGTACGTCCCGGCTGATGCGTGGCAGGAGGCCGGGCCAGAACAGGTGCATCCTGACCGCGTTGCGGCGCAGCATCCGCCGCGCCCGGCGCACCGGCAGCCCGGCCGGGAACGGCCCTCGTGACACGAGCGGCGCGAGCGAGAAGTACGCGCCGACGTCTCCGGTCGCCTCGACGACGTCGTACAGCGCACCGGCCGTACGGCGTGGCAGCCGTCCCTCCAGGAGGGCCGACGCCCTGATCGCGCGCAGCCGTTCGGCGGGGGACGCCTGGCGGCAGGCGGCGAGTTCCGCCAGGGGGGCGGCGTCCGTGGGCACCCACTCGCCGCCGAGGGCGAGCAGTCCTTGCAGCGCGCTACGGCGTACGGCCGGGTCGGGGTTCTGCGCCCGGGTGCGCAGGGTGGTGCCGACGCGGCGTGCCTGGCCGCCGCCGATCCGGACCAGCGTTTCGGCCACGTCACGGACGTACGAGCGGTCGAGCCGGGTCAGCGTGCGGCACAGTTCGTCGGCCAGGTCCCTTTTGTGGTCCGGGGCCGCGCCGCGCAGCGCGTCGGTCGCCGCTGTCCGGTGCTCCCAGGACCAGCCCTCTTCCGCGAGGCGCAGGAGGAGCGGCGAGTCGCCGGGCGGCTGGAGGACGCCCAGGGCGAGCAGGGCGCCGAGGACGGCTTGCCGCAGTCCCGGGTACCGGGACCCGTAGTCGTACAGGTCGTCGCCCGGGCCGCCGTACGCGAACCGCGCGCGCAGTTCACCGGCCGTCTCCTCGGGGAACGCCTCGTGCAGCTCGCCGAGCGCGGCCATGACGTCGGGACTGAAGCTCTCGTAGCCGCCCATCGATCCGGGGGCGCACAGGCTGTCCATCAGGACGGGTACGGCTGCCGCGCCATATGCGGCGAGCGTCTCCCGTACCTCGTACGGGGTGTCCTCGACGACCGGCTCACCGCGCCACCACGCCTCCGCCGACCGGATCGCCGAGTCCAGCGCCTCCTCGACGGACCCTCGCGCCGGTCCGCCCCCGGGCTCGCGGCCGTTCAGCTCCTGGGCCGCCCAGCTGCGGTACTCCCGGTCGGAAGCGTGCTCCCTCATCAGCGTGACGGCCTCGGCGGCATACGGCTCACCGGCGCGCAGCAGTCGGCTCGCGGCCCGGCCCCGCAGATAGGAGGCGGACAGGGGAGATCCGGTGCCTCGTACGACGTACCCGCGCAGCACCTGGACCGCCGCCTCCCGGTGGTGTCCCGCGCCGAGGGTGCTCAGGGTGTCGACCAAGGCCATGGCTGTGGTCCCAAGGGGATCGGACAGCGGGTCGAGCGCTGTCCAGACCAGCCATTCGACCGCCTCGCCCTCGTACGGCTCGCCCAGTTCCGCGAGGGTCCGCGCGGCGGTGATTCGGGTGAAGGCGTCCGGCCCGCTCTTGAGGCCGTGCAGCTCCGCCCTCAGCAGCTCGGCCCGCAGTTCCTCGTCCTCCAGACGCGCCGCCCCGCCGATCCGGTCCCAGGGCATGCCGCCGGGGCGGCGCAGCACCGCCGCCAGCGCCTCGGCCGTCTGCCGCGGCCACTCCTCCTCCAGGAACTGCGCGACGCCGTACACGTCCGAGAGGCCGACCCCGTGCGACCCCGCGATGCCCGGCAGCTCCCGGGCCACCGTCTCCCCGTCCGACCGCGCCAACCCCCGTGCCGCGAGCAGCCGTTCCGCCGGGGTCCCCGACCGCAGCAGCTCCCGCAGATGCTCCGTGACCAGCGAATGCCGCAGGCGCAGCAGCAGTTCGTCCGCGTCTCCGCCGCGCTCTCTCAGCGCCGCCAGGAACCGCCGGTGGTGCGCGTCGTCCGCCGGATACCGCTCGGCCATCAGCTCGGCGGCGAGCCGGTGCCCGTCGAACGAACCGCCCTGCAACCAGTCGAGGAGCGCCCCGCCCGGAGCGCGGCGGGCGTGGTGGAGCAGCGCCTTGCGGTGCAGGGCGGCCAGCGGGTGGCCGGTGATGCCGGAAGCCGCCAGCAGCGTCGTACGCCACAGCGGGTCGGCCGGGTCGAAGCGCGCCGGCAGCCGCCTCGCCAGGCGCTGCGCCGCGCAGTGTTCGGCGAACGTCGTGTGCAGGAACTCCAGCCCCTGCCGCCGGCGGACGAACAGGCCCGTCGTGAGGAGGGCCTCCGTGAGGACGGCGTTCCAGCCGTCCAGCGGCGGGTCCGCGAACCCCGCCCACCAGCGTGCCGCGACCCCCGGCAGATCCGTCTCGCCCTCGGCGACCTGCGCGTACGCCACCTCCCCGAGCAGTTCGTCGGCGCGTTCCCGCAGGTGGGTCACCGCCCATGTGCCGTCCGGGGTCGGGGCCGCGCGTTCCTCCAGGTCCGCCCAGAGCCGCCGCGCCTGGTCCCGCTTGACCGCGCGCAGGTGGAGGCGGAAGCGGTCGTACAGGTCCCAGGAGTTGTCGGGCAGCGGGGCCTCGGGCCGGTCCTCGTGGACGATGGCGGCGGCCGTCGCGAGCAAGGGGACACCGAGGAGTTCCCCGAGGCCGGCCTCGTCGACCTGCTCCAGGAACCCGGCGGCGCGCTCCCCGTGCCCGGAGTCCTCGAACCAGCCGTGCGCGAACTCCTCCAGGCGGCGCCGGTCGAAGGGGTCCAGGACGTACCGCCGGAAACCGGCCTCCGCGAGCTGCGGGGCGACGTCCGGGTCGGGGCGGGTGGTGAGGAGCAGGCACGGGCCGCCGGACGCGCCGCCCTGCCGGGCTCGGTCGGCGAGGCGGTGGATGAGGCGGCTGCGGTGGTCGTGGTGCACCTCGTCGAGCGCGTCGATCAGCACCAGCCAGCGGGCGCCGGGCGGCAGCGGGGGCAGTGCGTCCAGGCCGGCCGCCTCGGCGATCGCGCTCTCCAGCGAGTGGCCCGACGCGGCGAGGCGGGGCGCGGTCACCCACAGCGGTACGAGGGCGTCCCGGCCGGTGGGCGCGGTGAGCGCCGCGTCGGCGAGCTCCAGACCGCACATGTGCAGGAGCGTGGTCTTTCCGGCGCCGGGGGTGCTTCGATCAGGAGGTGGGCCGTCGTGGCGGGGATGAGGTCAGCGAGGATCTGGCGGAGGGGGCGGGGCGAAGAGGGGTGGAGGGCCGGGGTCCGGGGGCGGGGGGCACCGGGAGTGAGCGGGACACCGGGGTCCGGATGGCGGGACAGGCTCGGGGCGTCGACCGGGGCGGCCCCTGCGGGTGGCTCCGGGCCGTCCGGTCTTTCGGCGTCGTCCGACGGGCCGGGGCTCAGTACTTGCCGCACGTACACGTCCGTCAGCCGCCGCGCCCGCCGGTCCTCCCGGAACCGGTACGGCAGTTCCGCCGCCTCCTCACGCCGGCGGGCCAGCACCTGCCGTACGGCCTCCGGCAGCCAGTGCGCCTCGGCGGACGCCGGCCGCGCCACCGGCCTCGCGGGCAACGGCTCGGCCTCGACGCCGTGTTCGGCGAGAACCGCGAGGAACCCGGCGTCGGTGAGACCGGTCAGCGCGGTGCCGGTCAGCCCGCGCCGGTCGCCGTCCGGGCGGTGGCTGGTGACGACGCCGGCGAGCAGTCCCTCGTACACCGTCCGTACGCCCGCTCCCGAACAGCCCTCCCAGGGGGAGTGGCCCGGCCGGCCCGGCGGGGGATCGCTGCTGGTCAGGGCGAGCTGGATCTGGTGCCGCGAACGGTCCGAACCCAACTGCACGGTCCCGTCGAACTGATGGCCGCGCGGTACGCCGTCCTCCAGGGTGAACCGGGGGAACCCGACACCGTGCACGGCGACCTGCCCGACACCTGGGGGCAACTCCGCGAACCGCACCGGCCGCGGAGCGGAGGCGGCACCCTCCGGCTCCGGCTCAGCCCCGGTCCGGGCCTCCCCCAGCACCAGCAGCGCCACGTCCCGGTCCCCCGCGGGCACCACCCGTCGTACCGGCGCCCGTTTCCCCGCCGCGCGGACCTCGTACGGTCCCGCCCCCCGCACCGCGTGGGCGGCCGTGATCGCCAGTCCCGGTGCGAGCAGGAAACCGGACGCCACGAAGTACGGCCTCTCGCCCCGTTCGACGACCTGTACGGCGCGGCTCCCGTCCCCGTGCACCGCGCGTCACTCGTCCCCGAGCGCGACCCCGCCGTCGCCGGTCAGCACCCGTCCCCCGCCGGCCGTCTCCGCCGTGAGCCGCAGGGACACGGTGTGGGTGACGGTCGTCGCGCCGGAAGTCTTCGCGTCGGCGGACACCACCCAGAACCGCACGCCCCCGCCGGCCTCCCGGGCCCGCTGGACGCTCACCTCCAGGTTCAGGTCGACCTGTTCGACGTGCAGCCGCACGCTGTCGCCGTCCGCCTCCAGCGCGGCCTCGGCCAGTTCCCTGCGCAGCGCCCGCAGGGCGTCCGCGAGCCCGATCTCCATCCCCGGCTCCCCCCTTCGATGACCATCCGACCGATGGTCATCCGATCGTAAGAGCGGAACGGGCCGCCGGTAGCCCCGACGGCCCGTTCTCGTCTCACGCGTTCACGGTCACCGCACGATGGTGATCCGGTCCGCCGTCGGAGGTGTCAGCGGGGTGCCCGCCGACGAGTTCGCCGTCAGGTACTGCGCGAGGGCGGACAGGTCGTCCGAGCCGACGAGGTCGTTCGTGCCCTGGCCGAGGGTGGGGAAGCCGTCGCCGCCGCCCGCGAGGAAGCTGTTCGTGGCGACGCGGTAGGTCGCGGCGGGGTCGATGGCCGCGCCGTTCAGGCGGATCGTGTCCGTGAGCACGCGGTCCGCGCCCGACTTGGTCAGGTCGAGGGTGTAGCGGAGGTTCGCGGACGGCAGCAGGACCTTCGGTGAGGCCGTGTTCGAGCCGCTGACCTGCTCCTTCAGGATCTGGACGACCTGCGCGCCGGTGAAGTTCTGGAGGTTGACGGTGTTCGCGAAGGGCTGGACGGTGAAGCCTTCGGCGTACGTCACGACGCCGTCGCCCTCCGCGCCCTTGGCCGCGTACGTGAACCCGGCGCGCACGCCGCCGGGGTTCATCAGCGCGAGGTCGGTCTCCGGGTCGAGGCCCTTGCCGTACGCGAGTTGCGCGTCCGCGATCAGGTCGCCCGCCGGGGACTCCGTACCCGTGTTCGGGATGTCGGCCGAGATGTAGCCGATCGCGCGGTTGCCGATGGGCGCCGCGAGGGTGTTCCACTTGTCGATCAGCTGCGTCATGTCCGGCGCCTTGGGGACGTCCCGGGTGACGACGTGGTTCGCGGACTTCACGGCCGTACGGGCGATGTCACCCGTCCAGCGGTCGTACGTCAGCGTCGTGTCGGTGTAGAGGCGGCCGAACGACGCCGCCGACGTGACCATGCGGGGCTTGCCCGCCGGGTCGTTGATCGTGCACACGTACGCCGCGTGCGTGTGGCCGGTGACCAGCGCGTCGACCGCCGGGGTGACGTTCTTCGCGATATCGACGATCGGGCCGGAGATGCCGTCGCCCGCGCCGGGGGCGTCGCAGTCGTAGTTGTACGACTGCGAGGCCGGGAGCCCGCCCTCGTGGATCAGCGCGACGATCGACCGCACGCCCTGGCGCTGGAGTTCGCGCGCGTACTTGTTGATCGTCTCGACCTCGTCCTTGAACGTGAGGCCCTTGACGCCCTCCGCCGAGACGACGCCCGGCGTGTCCTCCAGGGTGACGCCGATGAAGCCGACCTTCACGCCGTTCTTCCGCCACACCCAGTACGGCTTGAGGATCGGCTTGTTCGTCTTCTCGTCGAGGACGTTCGCCGCGAGGTACGGGAAGTCCGCGCCCGTGAACTTCGTGTCCGTGTAGCAGCCGTCCTTCGGGTGGCAGCCGCCCTTCTGGAGGCGCGCGAGTTCCTTCGCGCCCTCGTCGAACTCGTGGTTGCCGACGCTCGTGACGTCCAGGTCCAGCTTGTTGAGCGCCTCGATCGTGGGCTCGTCGTGGAACAGGCCCGAGATCAGCGGCGACGCGCCGACCATGTCACCGCCGGCCGCCGTCACCGAGTACGCGTTGCCCTTGCGGGCGTTGCGCAGGTGCGTGGCGAGGTACTCGACGCCCCCCGCGTCGATCGTCTTCGTCGTGCCGTCCGGCTGGAGCTCGGTGACCCGGCCGGACGAGCCCGACGGCGGCTCCAGGTTGCCGTGCAGGTCGTTGAACGACAGCAGCTGCACGTCCTGGTACCGCTTGTACTGCGGCTTTCCGCCGTGCTTCGCGTCGTGCGCGTCCGCCGGCAGCGCGGCGGCCATGGCCCCGGCGGTGGCGATCGCGGCGGCTGCGGCGAGCAACCGGTACGTCCGTCTGCGGCCCGGCTGCGGCTGGGAACTGGCTGGCATGAGCCCCCCTGAAGATGGCTAGGAACAAGTGGCCCCGTCCGGCGCAGCCTAGATTCAACGCGCGTAGCACGACAGGGGGTTCATGGTTACATCCTGGTTTCCCTTTGCCCTGCCCTTTGCGTACGGCGGCGCGGCGCGGGCAGGTGGGGGCGGGTGCGGGGGCGTACGCGCGTGCCGTCGCGCGGCGTACGAGGGTGCCCGGCCGTGTGGTCGCCGTACCCTCGTACGCATGACCAGCGACGACTCCGTACGGCCCCGATCCCTTGAGACCCTGCCCGTCCTCGACCCCGAGCAGATCGACGCCGTTCTCGCCCTGCTCGCGGACGCCGCTCGCACCGACGGTCAGCAGGCGGTGTCCGAGCAGGGCCGGCTGAACCTGCGCGGGGGCGCCCGCGAGGGCATCTCCCACCTGCTCCTGTCCACCGGCGCCGAACTCGTCGGCTACGCCCAGCTGGAGGACACCGACCCCGTCGAGGCGCCGGCCGCCGAACTCGTCGTCCACCCCGCGCACCGGGGGCACGGGCACGGGCGCGTGCTCGGTACGGCGCTGCTGAGCGCGACCGGCAAGCGGCTGCGCGTGTGGGCGCACGGCGGGCATCCCGCCGCCCGGCATCTCGCGCAGGTCCTCGGGCTCACGCTGTTCCGCGAACTCCGGCAGATGCGCCGCCCCCTGACCGACCTGAGCCTCCCCGACCCGGTCCTCCCCGCCGGCGTCACCGTCCGCGCCTTCGTCCCCGGCAAGGACGACGCCGACTGGCTCGACCTCAACGCCGCCGCCTTCGCGCACCACCCCGAGCAGGGCTCCCTCACCCAGCGCGACCTCGACGCGCGGATCGCCGAGCCGTGGTTCGACCCCGCCGGGTTCTTCCTCGCGTTCCGGGGCGACGAGCTGGTCGGCTTCCACTGGACGAAAGTCCACGCCGCCGAGCGACTCGGCGAGGTCTACGTCCTCGGCGTACGCCCCGGCGTCCAAGGCGGCGGGCTCGGCAAGTCCCTCACCACGATCGGGCTGCGCCACCTCGCGGGGCAGGGGCTGCCGACGGCCATGCTGTACGTCGACGCGGACAACAAGGCGGCGGTCTCCGTGTACGAACGGCTCGGGTTCCTCACGCATGAGACGGACCTGATGTACCGCGCGGAGAGCTGAGGTTCCTCAGCGGCCGGGGGATCCCGCGTCCGAGGGGCTGCGGGGTCCACGCCGCGCACGCCAGCGCCGTCACCGCCAGCACCAGCGCCCACCTCCAGTGCGCGCCCGGCCAGTGCGGCTCGCCCGGCAGCGCGAACAGGCCCCACCGCGCGGGGATCAGCGCGGCTGCGGCCATCGCCGCGAGCGTCCCTATGGCCGCCGCGCCGCCCGGTGCCGCGACGTCCGTGAAGCGGATCCTCGTGGTCGCCAGCGCCAGGGCCGTCGTCGCCATCGCGGCGGCTTCCAGGGTGACGGGGAGCGGCGCGGGGCGCGAGCCCGCGGGGACGAGGAGCAGCGCCGCCGTCCACCACAACGCCGCCAGCGGGAGCGCGGGCGCGAGCCGCAGGGCCACCTTCAGGGGGCGGGGCGTCGGCGTCGTCTCCGTGATGTTGCGCGAGCGGTCGTCCAGCAGGAACGCCAGCGCCAGGGCGCCCAGGAGAGCGGTGACCCTCAGGAGGTTCAGGGCGGAGAGGGCGTCGGGGGGTGTGTCCGCGAGCCGGGTCGAGACGGCGAGCACCAGCCCGGCGCCGGCCGCGAGGGCGGGGGCGAGGCGGGGGGTGGAGCGCCAGGTGGGGAGCGCGAGGGCGGGGAGGGAACGCCAGGGCGAGGGAGGTGGGGTGGGGTGGCTGGGGGCCGGGTGGCCGGGGGCCGGGTGGCCGGAGGCCGGGTGGCCGGAGGCCGGGTGGCCGGAGGCCGGGTGGCCGGAGGCCGGGTGGCCGGAGGCCGGGTGGCCGGAGGCCGGGTGACCGGGAGCCGGGTGACCCGAGGCCGGGTGACCGGAGGCCGGAGGTATGGCGGGCCGGGGTGTCGAACTCGGGTTTTTCGAGGCCGGGTTCATCGTCTTCTCTTCGTTCTTCCTCACTCGCCGCACGTCTCCGCCCCCTTCGGCACCTCGACGCCCAGCAGGCGCGCCGCGTCCGCCGTGGTCGTCCTCGGAGAGGTCAGCTCGGTCCAGTGGGCCTTGACCGCTGCCGTGACCTCGGTGCGGGGGCGGGCCAGGAGGCTGTTGACGACGTCGGTCTGCTGGGCCGTCATGGAGACCGAGTCGGTGGTGGAGAGGACGATGGAGGAACCCACCGTGCTGTCCCCCACGCGGAGGTCGCGGAACGTGTCCTTGGGCGTGGGGTCGCCCCCCAGCGCCAGCCACAGGACGGTCACCCCGCGCGCGCCGCACAGGTTCTCCGCCGCCGACTCCGAACCGGCGACCAGCACGGACGCCACCCCGACCGCGAACTCGGGGACGCGGTTGCCGCCCCAGCGGGTACCGACCGTGGCCTGGCCTGCGCCGGTCTGGGGCGTCAGCGAGTAGTCGCTGCCCACCCCGTCGCTGACGTCGACGCGCTGGCGCACCGTCAGCGGCGTAGTGACCCCGGCGTTCTCGCGGACCCGGTCCACGACCTTCGCCCACTGTGCCCGCTGACCGTTCCACTCCGGGAACGAGCAGTACGTCGACCCCCTGTACTCCGCGCACGACTGCACCTTCTCCGGGTGCTCGGACGCCGTCCGCCGCGCCTGCGCCAGAGCCGTCTGGTCCCCCGGCCGCTGGCCGAACCCGGCGACCACGGTGACCGCGAGCGCCAGGACCGTCACCGCCTTGATCGCCACGGTACGGCCGCCCTTGAGGAGCATCGCCACGCAGGTGAGCAGCACGCACAGCGCCAGCAGGTACAGCGCGTGCCAGCCGGAGTGGCGCTCCAGGAGGTCCGAGGGGACCGGGAGGCCGTTCGCGTTCTCGTCGGTGACGACCGGGGAGAACCAGCTCGTCCAGCTGCCGTCCAGCGACACCGACTCCACGACCGCCAGGTAGACGACGGCCACGACCAGCACCGGCACGAACGTCAGCGGCCACAGCCCCGCCAGCAGTATCCCGACGAGCCCCGCGAACATCACCGTCAGCGGACCCACCGCCAGCTCGGCGACCGACCCCGACCCCACGGCGCCCGGCCGGATCGCCGCCACCCCGAAGTCGACGCCGACGACCAGCGCGGTGAACAGGGCGTACGGCACGACCGACAGGGTGTGGGCCAGCGCGCGGGCCCAGGGTTCCATCGGCAGCATCGAGAACTGCTCGTCCGTCTTGTTCCTGCGGGCGCGCAGCACCGCCGAGTTGACGGAGACCAGGATCGCGATGGAGAAGAACTGCGGGAGTGCCTGGGTGTCCCGGTCCACCATGTGGAGGATCGGGAAGTCGTCCATCCCCTCGTCCCGGACCAGCTTCACGACGGTGAAGGCGATCCACAGGAGCCCGAAGAGCACCACGGGGACCTGGAGGAGGAGTTCGCGGGCCTCGAAGCGGGCCAGCGCGAGGACCGAGGCGAGCCGGCGCGGGCCGAGGGCCTTCGGTTCGGCCGCCGTGGTGGGGGTCGCGGTCAGGGTGCTCATGCCGAGACCTCCACGCTCTCGCCGTCCAGGGTGAGCAAGTAGCCGTCCTCCAGGGTGGGTTCGAGGAGTTCGGCGCCCTTCGGGGGGTCGCCGATGTTGCGGAAGCTGCCGGTGCCGGTGCGCCAGCCGGCCCGCGCCGCCTGGTCCCGCTCGACGCTGCTCCAGACCCGGCCGGCCGCCCGCGCGGTCAGCTCAGCGGGGGTGCCCTCGAAGCGGACGCGGCCGTGGGTCATCACGATCACGCGGTGGCACAGCATCGCCACGTCCTCCGTCTGGTGCGTCGACAGCAGGACCGTCCGGCCCTCGCCCGCCTGCGCGATCAGCTCCCTGAACCGCATGCGCTGTTCGGGGTCGAGTCCGACGGTCGGTTCGTCCAGCACGAGCAGGCCCGGGTCGCCGACGAGCGCCGCCGCGAGCGCGACGCGCTGCCGCATCCCGCCGGACAGCCTCTTGAGGCGCGTCTTGCGCACGTCGCTCAGGTCGACGGCCTCCAGCACGCGCCGCACCTCTCTGATCCGCGCCCCTCGGTCGTTCAGCTCCTTGAGGATCGCGACGTAGTCGACGAACTCGAAGGCCGTGAAGTCCGGGTGGAAGCCGGGGTTCTGCGGCAGGTAGCCGAGCGCCCGGCGCAGTTCCAGGCGGCCGGCCGATGTGCGCGGGTCGTGGCCCAGTGCCCTGAACTCGCCGCCGTCCGGGGGCACAGCGGTCGCCAGCACCCTCAGCAGCGTCGTCTTGCCCGCGCCGTTGGGGCCGAGCAGCCCGGTGACCCCCCGGCCGAGGGTCAGGGAGACGCCGTCCAGGGCGCGGGTGCCGCCGTAGCGCAGGGAAAGGTCGGTCGCCGTCAGTGTCGTGATGCCGGTCATGGGGTCCTCTCGGGTGGTGTCGTGGTCGGTGGGGCGGGGTGTCCTGCGCGGTGTCACATCGCCCCTCCTTCCTGGAAGCCGGCCATCGGGCGGATGTCGAAGCGGTCCCGTGAGCGGTAGAGCGCGACTGCGGCGGCCAGGGCCACCCCGGCGGCGGCGAGCTGGCCCGGTGTGGTGAAGGGCGCCAGCGTTTCGTGCGGGCGGGACTTGGCGAACAGGAGGATGCCGACCCAGGTGGCGCAGGTCAGGGCCGGGGCGACCACCGCGCCGAGGCGGGCGGTCAGGGCCAGGCCCGTCGTCGTCAGCGCCATCGCCGGCAGCAGCCAGGCCAGGGCCAGCAGGCCGTACCCCGGGAGGGCCAGGGTCGCGAGGCCGTTGAGGGCGAGGCTCGCGGCGAGGACGGCGACCGTACGGATCATCAGGAGCCGGAAGCCGTGCACCGGGGCGACCATCGCCATCTCGTACGTCGGGTCCAGGGTGCGGCCGAACGACACGGCCACGCCCGCCAGCGGCAGCAGCGGCGCGAGCGCCAGGAAGAGCGCCGGGTTGTCGGCCGTACGGACCATCACGACCGTCATCACCAGGACCGACAGCACCGCGAGGAACCAGGACCGGCGCAGGATCGGCGTCGCCGTCAGCAGCCGCGCGGTGCTGTCGGAGACCCCGAACCGTACGAGCAGCCCCTCGGACACGCCCCGCCTCGGCGCGTCCAGCTCCGCGTCCAGCCGCTCCCAGCCGACGTCCAGCGCGACCGGGTCGGCTTCCCGCGCGAGCGTGGCCCGGCACTGCGCGCACGCCGCGAGGTGCGTGTCCGTGGACCACAGCAGCGGCGCCGCCAGCTCGCCCCGCGCGTAGGCCCGCAGTTCCTCGTCACCGACATGCCAGCTCATGCCGCGCTCCTTCCATCGATCAGATCCGACCCCGCCACCGCGCCCCGACCACTCCGGCCCGGCTCGGTCACCGCACCCCCGCCGACGCGCCGCGACCCCGTCGCCACGCTCCCGTCGAGCCGGCGCGGCTCCGCCGCCACGTCCCGGCCGGTCCGCCGCAACCCCGCCACCGCGCCCCTTCGGGCGCCCTCGCTCCTCGTCCCCCTCACGTCAGCGCCTCCCTCAGCTGTTTGCGGGCCCGCATCGCCCGGGTCTTGACCGTGCCCGCCGGGATGCCGAGGAGGGCCGCCGCCTCTCTGGTGCTCAGGCCGTCGATGACCGTGGCCTGGAGGGCCGCGCGCAGTTCCGGTGAGAGGCGGGCCAGGGCGCCCGCGAGGTCGCCGTGCTCCACCCCCGTGAGGACACGGTCCTCCGCGGACACCTCGTCGCGATGGCGCAGCCGGGCCAGGGCCTGGCGGATCCGGCCCCGGGCGCCGTCGCGGCGCAGGGCGTCCACGAGACGTCTCGCGCCGATGCGCCACAGCCAGCCCGCGACGTCCCCCTCCTCGTGGTACCGGGCCTTGCCCCGCCACACCGCGAGGAACGTCTCCTGCACGACGTCGTCCACCGTCCCGGCGTCCGAGCAGCGGCTGCGCAACCGAGCGGTCAGCCACGGCGCGAACCGCCGGTACAGCTCCTCGAAGGCGTGACGGTCCCCGTCTGCGGCGATGGCCCGCAGCAGCTCTCCGTCACTTCTCGTTTCGCTCACACCCCCTCATCGCTCCGACCTCGCCGATCGGTTCACGATCTGCGAAAAATTTTTTGTCCCCTTCTACAGCACCCAGCGCGGCGCCTCCGACCTGCGGTTTCTTCGGGCGCTTGACGAACCGCCCCCGCTCCACCACCCTTTCACTACTCAATTAGTGAAAGGGTGGTGGAACCCGTGGTCGAATACCGCATCGACCGGCACAGCGGCGTGGCCACCTACGTCCAGATCGTCCAGCAGACCAAGCAGGCCCTGCGCCTCGGCCTGCTCCGCCCCGGCGACCGGCTCCCCACGGCCCGCGAGGTCGTCGAGGCGACCGCCATCAATCCGAACACGGTGCTGAAGGCGTACCGGGAGCTGGAACGGGAGGGCCTGGTCGAGGCCCGCCGGGGGCTCGGCACCTTCGTCCGCCGCACCCTCGGCACCGCCCCCGCCGACGACTCCCCGCTGCGCCGCGAGCTCGACGGCTGGGCGGACCGGGCCCGGGAGGCCGGCCTGGACAGAGAGGACGTGGCCGCTCTCTTCACCGCCGTGCTCGACGAGTACGCCGCACCGGGATCCGGCCGGCACTCCCCTTACTCCCCGGCCGCAGCCGGTCCCTCACAACCCGCACATTCAGCGGATTCAGGAAATTTCTCAAATTCTTCCGGCCGGACAGAACCGATCGAGGGGGCAGATCCGATCAATAGAGCAGAAGCACCCGAACAATCCGAATCCACACCATCCGAGACCCTCAAGGGGGACCGACCATGACCACCGCACAACCCCAGCCCCCCGCCCTCACCGCCACCGGTCTCGGCAAACGCTTCGGCCGCCGGAGCGCCTGGGCTCTGCGCGACTGCTCCTTCTCCCTCCCCGTGGGCCGGGTCTGCGCGATGGTCGGTCCGAACGGCGCGGGGAAGTCGACGCTGCTCGCCCTCGCGGCCGGCCTGCTTCCCCCGACGGAAGGAGAGCTGACCGCGCTCGGCGCGGACCCCGCGTCCGTCCGGACCCGGGTGGGTTACGTCGCGCAGGACAAGCCGCTGTACCCGCAGTTGACGGTGGCGCAGACCCTGCGGATGGGCGCCGACCTGAACCCCGCGCGGTGGGACGCGGAGACCGCGGAGCGGGTGGCGACGGCCCAGGGCCTCGACCCGGGCCGGCGCGTCAGATCCCTGTCGGGAGGCCAGCGGACGCGCGTCGCCCTCGCGCTCGCCCTCGGCAAACGCCCCGACCTGCTCCTGCTGGACGAACCGATGGCCGACCTCGACCCGCTGGCCCGGCACGAGCTGATGGCCACGCTGATGTCGCAGGCCGCGCGGTTCGGAACGACGATCGTGATGTCGTCGCACGTGGTGGCCGAGCTGGAGGACTCCTGCGACCACCTCCTCCTGGTCGGCGGCGGCGGAATCCGCCTCGCCGGCGAGATCGACGACCTCCTCGACGCGCACGTCCGGGTGCAGGGCCCGGCGGAGGGCGCCGACCTCGCCGCGCACACGGTCGTCGAGTCCCGCACGACAGGCCGTCAGCTCACCGCGCTGATCCGCCCCCGAAGCCCCCTCTCCCCCGGCTGGCGCACGACCCGGCCGACCCTGGAGGAACTGGTCCTGGCCCACCTCCGCAACCCCGCCACACCCCTACTGCCCCACCCCGCCCCGCCGGCGAAGGCGGCGGCATGACGACCCCACCCCAGAACCCACCGGACCCGTCCCGCACACCACCGGACCACCTCGCGGCCCCGTCGGACCACCTCGCGGCCCCGTCGGACCACCTCGCGCCCCCGCTGGACGACCTCACAGCCCCGCCGAACAGCCTCCGCAGCACACCGCCCGCCCCCGCCGTCACCACCGGCCACCTCCGCTGGCTCCTTCGCCTCCACCGCCCCGCGCTGGCCGGCTGGCTCGCCCTCGTCCTCGTCCTCGCCGCCCTTCAGCTCGCCGGCTGGGTCCCCTTCGTCGACGAGGCGCTGCGGAGTGTGCGGTACGGCGAGGGGGCGATCCTGAGGCACGACGACCTGTTCGGGTACGCGACGACCGCGCTGATGGCCCTCCCGCTGGTCGTGGGCGCCTGGTCCGGGGCCGCGCTGTTCGGGCGGGACCTGGAGAGCGGGACCGCGCGGCTGACCTGGAGTCAGGGCGTGACCCCGGCCCGCTGGCTGGGCGGCGGGCTGCTCGCGCCGGCCGTCCTGCTCACCGTCGGGGCAGGGCTGCTGGTCGTGCTGCACCGGCTGACCTGGCAGGCGGGCGACAGCGAGTCCGTGCACGTGGGGCAGTGGTACGAGGACGACACCCTGTTCACCAACGGCCCCGCAGTCGTCGCGCTGGTCCTCGCCGGGCTCGCGGGCGGGGCGCTCGCGGCGCTGCTGTGCCGCCGGACGCTGCCCGCGCTGGCCGTCGGCGCGGGGATCGCGCTCGCGGTCCGGGAGGCGACGGTCCGGGTGACGCCGTACCTGTGGCCGACGGTCACCGACACGACCGGCCTCCACGCGGGGTACCGGAGTCCGGGGCTCGAAGTGGCCGCCGGGGTCGTCACGTCCTCCGGGGCGCACATCGCGGACCCCGGGTGCGGGCCGGTGCTCGCGGACGACGGGGGCGACTCCTGTCAGGCCGTGTACGACAAGGTCGACGGCGCCGGGTTCTACGTGACGTACCACCCCGAGTCCCACTTCTGGCCGCTCCAGTTCGCGGCGACGGGGTTCGCCCTGGCCGTCGCCGGGCTGCTGAGCTGGGCCGCGTTCCTCGTCCTGCGCCGTACGTACGTGCCGGCCGGGAGCCGGGCGCCCGAGAACACCGGGGCCGACTCCGTGCGGAGCGGCGCCCTCAAGGAGGTCACCGTATGAGCGCCACCCTCACCCCGGCCCGCGGGGGCCTGCCGCGGACCGTCCTGCGGCTGCACCGCACGGCGCTGCTGATCTGGGCCGCGTTCGTGGTGGTGACGCTGGGGTGGCTCGTGTGGAGCGGCGAGGTCGACGCGCGGTCGATCCTCGACTACCGGCGGACCTGCGACGACTTCTGCACGTTCCCCTACCGGGCGCACATGTACAGCGTCCGGCTGGACCGGGCGGGCCTGCTGATCGGGTACGTCTCCCTCGCGGTCGCCGCGTTCGCGGGCGGGGCGCTGATCGGGCGGGAACTGGAGTCCGGGACGGCGCATCTCGCGTGGACGCAGGGGGTGTCGCCGACGCGCTGGCTGGCGGCGAAGCTGGCCGTGCCGGCGCTGGCGGTCGGCGCGGGTTCGGCCGCCCTCACCGCCGTGTACCGCTGGAACCGGGGCGCGACCGACGAACTGCTCTACAACAGGGGCTGGTCGGAGGCGGGGGCGTTCGTGGCGAGCGGTCCGGCGGCGACGGCGTACGCGCTGTGCGCGCTGGCGGTGGGTGTGCTCGCGGCGCTGCTGACGGGCCGTACGCTGCCGGCGCTGGCGACGGCGTTCGGGGCGACGGCGCTGGTCCAGTGGACCATGTTCACCGTCCGCCCCCACCTCTGGCCGACGGTGACGCGCCCGACGGCGGCCGTCGACCCCGACCCCCTCAACAGCTCCTGGGTCCTCGCCACCCACGGCACCACGACGACCTACCACCCGAAGTCCCACTTCTGGCCCCTCCACCTCATGGAAACGGGCCTGGTCCTCACCCTCGCCGCAACAGCCACCGCAGCAGCCTTCTGGCTGCTCCACCGCCGGACAGCTCCTTGGAGGCGAGCAGCAGACGGGCCGTCCCCTCGGGCCCGAGAGGACCATCACCGGGCCAGTACCGCTGCCCGTACCGCGCCCAGTACCGAGCGGTTCACCGATCCAGGTGGTCCGTGACATGGGCGAAGGAGGCGTAGGCGAAGAGTTCCTCGTCACGGTCGAAGACGAGGACCGGCTCCTCGGGTGGGGAAGCGGATGTGGGCATGGTGGAACCCCCGGCGGGCTGTGTGGTGTTCCATCGTGTAGGGGAGGCAGGGAGCGTCGCCAGCGGCTTTCGGGGGCCGGTGTCGGGGCGGCCCCGCTCGAACACCCCCCGCTATCCCGCACGTCATGTCTCCGTAACCGGCGATTCAGACGAGCTTGCGACGCTCGGGCAATGAACCAGGCCGTGCCCGAGCCTTCGCCGCCAGAGGGTCCGCCCCCCACGGATCCGCCCTCCGCAGGCGACGCCGCCCCCCTCCCGCCCGCACGCTCCGACGCGCCCGTCCTGCCCCGTGCGCGGAAGAATGGGTTTATGAGCCAGTCCAACGCCCAGGCAGAAGCCCAGCACGCACAGCCCTCGGTGGGGTCCATAGCGGCGCACCGCCCGCATACGGTCTCCCCCTCGACGGTGTCCGACCTGGAACCCGACATCGATGCCGACCTCGACGCGTACGAGGAGAGCGGGGACGAACTGCCGCAGGGCAGGTTCCTCGACCGGGAGCGCAGCTGGCTCGCGTTCAACGAGCGGGTGCTGGAGCTGGCGGAGGACCCGAACACGCCGCTGCT
Organism: Streptomyces niveiscabiei; assembly: GCF_033794345.1. Taxonomy (NCBI): domain Bacteria; kingdom Bacillati; phylum Actinomycetota; class Actinomycetes; order Kitasatosporales; family Streptomycetaceae; genus Streptomyces; species Streptomyces niveiscabiei. The sequence goes on along the minus strand of NZ_JARAYJ010000059.1, from coordinate 14,828 downwards.
GGAGAGGGCCAACTTCCTGGCCATCTTCGCGAGCAACCTGGACGAGTTCTTCATGGTCCGGGTGGCAGGGCTGAAGCGGCGTATCGCGACCGGCGTGGCGACGCGCTCGGCGTCGGGCCTCCAGCCGCGCGAGGTGCTGGAGATGATCTGGGCGCGCTCGCGCGAGCTGATGGCCCGGCACGCGGCGACGTACCACGAGGACGTCGCGCCCGCGCTCGCGGAGGAGGGCATCCACCTGGTCCGCTGGGCGGAGCTGACGGAGAAGGAGCAGGCGCGGCTGTTCACGCTGTTCCGGCACCAGATCTTCCCCGTCCTCACCCCTTTGGCGGTGGACCCGGCGCATCCTTTCCCGTACATCTCCGGCCTCTCCCTGAACCTCGCGGTCGTCGTGCGCAACCCGGTCAGCGGGCACAAGCACTTCGCGCGCGTGAAGGTGCCGCCGCTGCTGTCGCGGTTCCTGGAGAGCTCGCCGGGGCGGTACGTGCCGATCGAGGACGTCATCGGCGCGCACCTGGAGGAGCTGTTCCCGGGGATGGAGGTGCTGGAGCACCACGCGTTCCGCCTCACGCGCAACGAGGACCTGGAGGTCGAGGAGGACGACGCGGAGAACCTGCTCCAGGCGCTGGAGAAGGAGCTCATGCGGCGCCGCTTCGGGCCGCCGGTGCGCCTGGAGGTCGAGGAGTCCATCGACCGCGAGGTGCTGGACCTCCTCGTGCGCGAGCTGAAGATCTCCGAGGCGGAGGTGTATCCGCTGCCGGGTCCGCTGGACCTGACCGGCCTGTTCCGCATCCACGGCCTGGACCGGCCGGAGCTGAAGTACCGCAAGTTCATCGCGGGCACGCACCGGGACCTCGCCGAGGTGGAGTCGGCGTCGGCGCCGGACATCTTCGCGGCGCTGCGCGAGCGGGACGTGCTGCTGCACCACCCGTACGACAGCTTCTCGACGTCCGTGCAGGCGTTCATCGAGCAGGCCGCCGAGGACCCGGACGTCCTCGCGATCAAGCAGACCCTGTACCGGACGTCCGGTGACTCGCCGATCGTCAACGCGCTGATCGACGCGGCCGAGTCGGGCAAGCAGGTGCTGGTCCTCGTCGAGATCAAGGCGCGGTTCGACGAGCACGCGAACATCAAGTGGGCGAAGAAGCTGGAGGAGGCCGGCTGCCATGTCGTGTACGGCCTCGTCGGGCTGAAGACGCACTGCAAGCTGTCGCTGGTCGTCCGGCAGGAGGGCGAGACGCTGCGCCGCTACAGCCATGTCGGCACGGGCAACTACCACCCGAAGACGGCACGGCTGTACGAGGACCTCGGGCTGCTGACGGCCGACCCGCAGGTCGGCGCGGACCTGTCCGACCTGTTCAACCGGCTCTCCGGGTACTCGCGCCGCGAGACGTACCGCCGCCTGCTGACCGCCCCGAAGTCGCTGCGGGACGGCCTGGTCTCCCGCATAGACAAGGAGACCCAGCACCACCGCGCGGGCCGCCCGGCGTACGTGAAGATCAAGGTCAACTCGATGGTCGACGAGGCGATCATCGACGCGCTGTACCGGGCGTCGCAGGCCGGCGTGCCGGTCGACGTGTGGGTGCGCGGCATCTGCGCGATCCGTCCGGGCGTTCCCGGCCTCTCGGAGAACGTCCGGGTCCGGTCGATCCTGGGCCGTTTCCTGGAGCACTCCCGCGTCTTCGCCTTCGGCAACGGCGGCGAGCCCGAGGTGTGGTTCGGCAGCGCCGACATGATGCACCGCAACCTGGACCGGCGTATCGAGGCACTCGTCCGGGTCACCGACCCCGGTCACCGCGCCGCCCTCAACCGCATGCTGGAGACCGGCATGTCCGACACGACCGCCTCCTGGCACCTCGGCCCCGACGGCGAGTGGACCCGGCACGCCACCGACGCCGACGGCCAGCCCCTGCGCAACGTCCAGGAGATGCTCATAGACGCCCGGAGGCGCCGGCGTGGCACAGCGACACCATGACCTGACGGGCCACCCCTCCCCGAACGCCCCGGCCGGGGGCACGAGCCATGACGGCATCCCCGCGCGAACCGCGAACGCCTCCCCGGCCAGGGACCGGGGCGACGTCCCCGGCGCCCCTCTCGGCGGGATCGGCGACTCCCGGGCCAGGGGCCGGGTCGATGCCCCCGGCGGGGAAAGCGGCGTCACCCCGGCCGAAGGCCGAAGCAGCGTGCCCGGCGGCGTCCCGGCCACGAGCCGGAGCGACGTCCCCGGTGGAGGGATCCGCGATGCGGGTCCCGCCGGAACCCCGGCCGTGGGCCGGAGCAGCGCCCCCTTCGGGGGAACGGACGTCTCCTCGGCCGGGGCCCTCGGGGGCGGGCCGGCCGGGGCACAGGCCAGGGGGAGGAGTGACGTGGTGACCGGGGGACCGTCCGACGGCGGGGAGGACGGGCTCGTGCTCGCGAGCGGCGGCAGCGGCGTAGCGGCCGGCGACGTCCTCGCCGCGTACCTCCGCGCCCAGGCGACCGAGTTCCTGCGCGCGCTGCGCCTGCACCGGGAGACCGGCGCGGGCGCTGCGGCCCCCGCGGACGCCTCCCTGGACGCGGCCCGCGCGCTGCGCCGTTCCGCGCGGCGGATCAGCGGCAGCCTGCACACGTTCCGCCCGCTCCTGGACCCCGACTGGGCCGAGCAGATCCGCCCCGAGCTGGCCTGGCTCTCCGGCACGCTCGCGCAGGAGCACGCGTGCGAGGCCCGCCTGGAGCGCCTCCTCCTCGCCCTGCACCGCCTCTCGGGCGCCCCCGCGCTCCCGGAACAACCGTCGCCGGCCACCCGCAGAGCGCCCGCCGCGGCGCCGAGCAGCCGTACGCCGGTGACGACCCCGGCCGGCACCCCCGGCCCCGGCCACACGGACACGGCACCGAGCACGGCACTCACCGCAACGCCGGGCACGGCACCCAGGGCAACAAAAACGGCACCGGGAACAACGCCGGGCACGGCACCCGACACACCCCCGTCGACAAAACCCGGCACGAAAACCCCCCGCCCCGACACCACCCCCGACCGCCCCGCCCTCACCGTGGGCGCGGCCAAAGCCGGCGCCCTCCTCGACCGCCAGCTCACCCTGGCCCGCACCCGAGCCCACAGCACCGCCCTCCAGGCCCTGGGTTCGAGCCGCTTCCACGCGGTGGCCGACAAGATCGCCTTACTGGCCAGCGAAGTCCCCCTGACCCCGGCGGCCCGCACCACCCCCCTGGCGCAGCTGGCAGGCGCGGCGGAAGAGCGCCTGACCGCGGCGATCGCGGGCCTCCCGCTGCTCACGGCGGGCCATCCGTACAACGCGGAGGCCCTGATCCACGGCCTCTCCCCGGAGACGGCCCCGCACCCGCAGGACACCCCCTGGCACCAGGTCCGCCTGCTGCTGCGCCTGCACCGGTACGCCCTGGAGGTCGTGCACGGCGGCTCCCCGCAGGACGTCCACCTGACCGGAGCCGGCGAGGCCCTGGACCGCCATCGGGACGCGTCGGAGGCGGCGGCAGCAGCCGCACAGGCGGCCCGCACGCCGAGGATCGCCCCGGCGACGGCGTACGCGCTGGGCGTCCTGCACGCGGACCAGCGGCATGAGGTCGAGGCAGCCCGGTACGCGTTCCAGCAGAACTGGCAGGCACGAACGCTGACACCGTCGCCGTAAAGGCACCGTCGTCGTAAAGGCAGATCGTATGAACAGCGAGGCCACCGTCCAGGCAGCGGGCTGCGTCCTGTGGCGCACGCCCCCCATCGGCGAGGCCCCCATCCGCGAGGCCCCCACCGGCAACAACCTGGAGGTGTGCCTCGTCCACCGCCCCAAGTACGACGACTGGTCGCACCCGAAGGGCAAGCTGAAGCGCGGCGAGCACCCCCTGGACGGCGCCCTGCGCGAGGTCGAGGAGGAGACGGGGTACACGGCGAGGCCGGGTGCCCGTCTCCTCACGCTCGCCTACGAGGTGCACGGCCGCCCGAAAGAGGTCCAGTACTGGGCGGCGGAGGCGACGGACGGCGCCTTCGTCCCGAACGACGAGGTGGACCGCGTCCTGTGGCTCCCCCCGGCGGCGGCCAGAGACCGGCTCACCCACCCCCGGGACAAGGACCTCGTCGACGCGCTGCTGATCGCGATCAGGCGCTCCACGGTGTCACCGGCGTAAGGACCCCCGCCCCGCCCCCCGGCGTAAGCATTCGTGTCCTCGACGTAAGCGTTCCGTGACCTAACCACACCGCCTTCAGGGGTTCACCCGCCGTTCATATGAGCCCATCGGCGCCTTCACCTGATCTGCCTAATTTCGGCCTTGCACGGCACGGAACGCAGAACGACGGACGTTCTCGAGCCACCAAGTCTTCGCCTCGCACGCCGCCGGATTCAGGACGGCGGCTCCCGGAAGGATCTCCCTCAAGTGAAGCTTCAGCGCAAGAACCGGCGGGCACTCGCTCTCGGCGCTCTCGCCGTCTCCGGCGCCCTGGCCCTCACGGCGTGCGGCTCCGACGACACCGGCTCGAAGAGCAGCGACAACAGCTCCTCGGCCGCGTCGTCCGGCGCGGGCGCGGGCTCGATCAAGTGCGACGGCGCGAAGGGCCAGCTCCTCGCGGACGGCTCCTCCGCGCAGAAGAACGCGATCGACGCGTGGGTGAAGAACTTCACCCAGTCCTGCAACGGCGTCCAGGTGAACTACAAGGGTTCCGGCTCCGGCGCGGGCATCACCGCCTTCAACCAGGGCACCGTCTCCTTCGCCGGCTCGGACTCCGCGCTGAAGCCCGACGAGGTCACCGCCTCCAAGAAGATCTGCTCCGGCGGCCAGGGCATCGACCTGCCGATGGTGGCCGGCCCGATCGCCGTCGCGTACAACCTCTCCGGCGTGGACAACCTGGTCCTGGACGCCCCGACGATCGCGAAGATCTTCAAGGGCGAGATCGCCAAGTGGAACGACCCGGCGATCGCGAAGCTCAACCCGGGCGCGAAGCTCCCCGACCTGAAGATCCAGGCGTACCACCGCTCCGACGAGTCGGGTACGACGGACAACTTCACCAAGTACCTCAAGGCCGCCGCGCCGAGCGACTGGACCTTCTCCGGCGGCAAGGCCTGGCAGGCGAAGGGCGGCCAGTCCGCCCAGGGTTCCTCCGGTGTCGCCCAGGGCGTCAAGCAGACCGACGGCGCCATCGGCTACATGGAGCTGTCGTACGCCAAGGACGGCCTGAACTCGGTCGCGATCAACACCGGCGCGGCTGCCCCGGTCAAGGCGTCCTCGGACGGCGCGACGAAGGCCGTCGCCGCCGCGCAGGTCGTCGGCACCGGCTCCGACCTGTCGCTGAAGCTCGACTACACCACCAAGGCCGAGGGCGCGTACCCGATCACCCTGGTGACGTACGAGATCGTCTGCGACAAGGGCAACAAGGCCGACAGCCTGCCCGCCACGAAGGCGTTCCTGCGCTACATCGCCTCCGCCGACGGCCAGGGCGTCCTCTCGGGCATCGACTACGCGCCGATCCCCGACGCGATCATCACGAAGGTCCGCTCCACCATCGAGGGCCTCAGCTGATCTGACGGCGCGGCCCGGGGAGTACGACGCTCCCCGGGCCGTGCCATCCGGTGCACCGCCGCCCGGAGCCCACCGGCTCCCGCAGACCGGAGAACCCAGACATGGACACGACACAGATAACCGACGCACCTCCCCCCACGGCCCCCGCACCCGTGATCAAGAAGAAGAGCACGGGCCGCCTCGGCGACAAGGTCTTCCTCGGCCTCTCGCGCGGCTCCGGCATCTTCCTGCTGGTCATCATGGCCGCCATCGCGGTCTTCCTGACCTACCGCGCGGTCCTCGCGATCAACAAGGACGACGGCAACTTCCTCACCACCTTCGAGTGGAACACCGGCCTCGTCCCGCCGAAGTTCGGCATCGCCGTCCTGGCGTTCGGCACGATCGTCTCGTCGCTGATCGCGATGCTCATCGCGGTCCCGATCGCCGTCTCGATCGCCCTCTTCCTCACCCACTACGCCCCCCGCCGGCTGCGCGGCCCGATCGCCTACGTGATCGACCTGCTCGCCGCGGTGCCGTCCATCGTGTACGGCCTGTGGGGCGCCCTCATCCTCGTACCGCACCTGGACGGCCTGTTCGGCTGGCTGAACGACTACTTCGGCTGGACCGGCGTCTTCGAGTGGGACGAGGGCCCGGCGCGCTCGCTGCTCAGCGTCTCGATCCTGCTGGCGATCATGATCCTGCCGATCATCACGAACGTCAGCCGCGAGGTCTTCCGCCAGGTCCCGCAGATGCACGAGGAGGCCGCGCTCGCCCTCGGCGCCACGCGCTGGGAGGTCATCCGCATGGCCGTCCTGCCGTTCGGCCGCTCCGGTGTGATCTCCGCGTCGATGCTCGGCCTCGGCCGCGCGCTCGGCGAGACGATGGCCGTCGCGACGGTCCTCTCCCCCGACTTCGACATCCACGCCAGCCTCCTCAACCCCGGCGGCGGCACCTTCGCCCAGAACATCGCCAGCAAGTTCAGCGAGGCGAACGACTTCGGCCGTGACGCGCTGATCGCCTCCGGTCTCGTCCTGTTCGTCATCACGCTGCTGGTCAACGGCGCGGCCCGGCTGATCATCGCCCGCCGCAAGGAGTACTCGGGGGCCAACGCATGAGCACCGCGACCGTCAAGAGCAGCCTGCGCGGGGCGAGCCTGCCGAAGTGGACGCCGTGGGCCATCGCCGCCGGCTCCGTCGCGCTCGGCCTCGGGGTCAGCGCCGCCGCCGGGCTCGACAGCAGCATCCAGTGGGCCCTGATGGCGGGCGTCTTCTTCGTCGCCGGCACGTACGTCATCGCGGCTCGCGTCGAAGGCCCCCGGCAGGCGAAGGACCGGGTCGCGACCAGCTTCGTGTGGGTCGCCTTCCTCCTCGCGCTGATCCCGCTCGCCTCCCTCGTGTGGGCGACCGTGCAGCGCGGCGTCAAGGTCCTCGACTTCTACTTCCTCTCCCACTCCATGGGGATCGTCGCCGACTCCGAGGTCGGCGGCGGCATCTACCACGCGATCATCGGGAGCCTGGAGCAGGTCGGCCTCGCGACCGCGATCGGCGCCCCGGTCGGCGTGCTCACCGCGATCTACCTGGTCGAGTACGGGCGGGGCGCGCTCGCCAAGACCGTCACCTTCTTCGTCGACGTCATGACGGGCATCCCGTCGATCGTCGCGGGCCTGTTCATCCTCAGCCTCATGCTGATCTTCGACATGCAGCCGTTCGGCTTCGCCGGCTCGCTCGCGCTCGCGATCCTCATGATGCCGGTGGTGGTCCGCTCCACGGAGGAGATGCTCAAGCTCGTCCCGAACGAGCTGCGCGAAGCCTCCCTCGCGCTCGGTGTCCCGAAGTGGCGCACGATCCTCAAGGTCGTCCTGCCCACCGCGATCGGCGGCATCACGACCGGCATCATGCTCTCCATCGCACGCATCGCCGGTGAGACCGCCCCCGTCCTGCTGCTGGTGTTCGGCAACCCGTTCATCAACAACAACCCCTTCGAGGGTGCGCAGGAGTCACTGCCGCTGTACATCTACAAGCAGTACGCGCAGAGCGCGGGCTCCACCGCGGCGTACGACCGCGCCTGGGCCGCCTCTCTCACGCTGATCGCGTTCGTGATGATCCTCAACCTGGTGGCGCGCGGCATCGCCCGCTGGAAGGCGCCCAAGTCCGGTCGCTGACGCGGCCAATCAGCGACCGAACTCCGGAAGTGAAGTAGAAGAATGTCCAAGCGAATCGACGTAAGCGGACTGACCGCCTACTACGGCTCCCACAAGGCCATCGAGGACATCTCGATGACCGTCGAGCCCCGCACCGTCACCGCGTTCATCGGCCCCTCCGGCTGCGGCAAGTCCACGTTCCTGCGCACCCTCAACCGGATGCACGAGGTGACCTCCGGCGGGCGCGTCGAGGGCAAGGTCCTCCTCGACGACGAGGACCTGTACGGCCCGAACATCGACCCCGTGTCGGTGCGCCGCGAGGTCGGCATGGTCTTCCAGCGGCCCAACCCCTTCCCCACGATGTCCATCTTCGACAACGTCGCCGCGGGCCTCCGCCTCAACGGCAACTTCAAGAAGAGCGAACTCGCGGACGTCGTAGAGAAGTCCCTCAAGGGCGCGAACCTCTGGAACGAGGTCAAGGACCGCCTCAACAAGCCGGGTTCCGGCCTCTCCGGCGGCCAGCAGCAGCGCCTGTGCATCGCCCGCGCCATCGCGGTCGAGCCGAAGGTCCTCCTGATGGACGAGCCCTGCTCGGCCCTCGACCCGATCTCCACCCTGGCCATCGAGGACCTCATCGGCGAACTGAAGGAACAGTTCACGATCGTCATCGTCACCCACAACATGCAGCAGGCGGCCCGCGTCTCCGACCGCACCGCCTTCTTCAACCTCGCCGCGGTAGGCCAGCCCGGCAAGCTGATCGAGATCGACGAGACGGAACGCATCTTCTCCAACCCGTCGGTCCAGGCCACGGAGGACTACATCTCCGGCCGCTTCGGCTGATCCAGACCCCTCGCGGTGCTGCATGGCGGTGCCACCGCGAGGCCGTAAAGGGCCCGCCCCCTGCTCCCAGGGGGCGGGCCCACACGCGTACGTCACACGCCCTCGACGGCCTCGAAGATGTCGGCATCCGTCTCCCACTGCCACTCCGGCAACTCGCCCCAGCCGGCCACGTACCCCGGCTTCGGGTCCTCGAAGTGCCGGTACGTGACCTCGGCGTCGTGCGGAGGCCGCAGACCAACCTCGAACATATCGGCGGCTTGGAACCATCCCCGACAGGGAGGCTGGCCGACGCCTCGTCAGAACTTGTAATTGGTGATCATGGCGTTGCCGAAGACGTCATAGACAGACGCATACCCCTGGTCGGAGTCCTTCCAGTCGCCGAAAGCCTTGGCGATCGCGGTTGCAGCCGCTTGGGGATCCTCTACTTGGGTCTTCCCCCCGTTGATGTCGGTGGAGATGTAGGCGTTTCCCGTCTTTTCGTTCCACTCACCAATGATGCGCTGGACACGTCCGGCCGCGTCCTTCTGCTGTGCGGTGCCGTGCTCGGTGATCCAGGACCGGAATTCCTGGGCGTTCTTCTTCGACTGCGCCTCGTCCGTGTCCGCGGGCAGCTTTTCCACGACTCCGATCTTGTCGGGTTCAGCAGTGCTGTCGGTGCTGCAGGCTGCGGTTCCGGCCACAATGGCGACACCGAGCGCCAGAACGGCAGCGGGGTGGGGGGTTCGCTTCACAAGGGGTCTCCGTCGCATGCTTGGGCTGGATGCGATATGTCAGAGTACCGGCACCCCGAGTCCGGGGCGCCGGTACTGGTCAAACCGCGGAATCAGAATTTGATGGCGTCAGCCCTGTCGTTCCAACTGCCGCCGTAGGTGTAATCGATGTCCTTGAAGTTCTTGTACAGGCTGTACCCCGCCCCCAGGAACAGGTGAGGGTCGGGCAGACCCGTCCGGAAGTCGTACACCTCGACTCCGCGCTGCGGGCGATTGACGAAGGCGGAGGTGGCCTTGTCCCGGAACGACGGCGAGTACTGGTCGAGGTGGCGAGTCTTGGCCGTGTCGTAGGTGGGCCACTGCAGCCGTCTGCCGGTGTAGTTGGAGTCCTGCCAGAGGCAGACCCAGTTACTGGGGCAGTCCTGGTACTTCCGGGCGGTCAGTGCCTGCTTCGCTCCGGCCCGGGTGTCCGCTGTGGGTGCGTGGGTGGCGAGGTGCTTGTTGGCCTCGGTGTTGCTGTCGAAGCACTGCATTGTGCCGTCCTCCGACACCTCGGCACAGACCTCAGCGCCGTCCCAGTCGGACGCCGGGTCCACTTTCTCACCGTTGTAGTACATGTCCACCTTGTCGGTGGGGTCCGCCTCGGCGTGAACTTCTGCCTCCTCCTCGGGCGTGAGGACGCCCGTCACGATCTCGGGCACTGGGCCCGGTTCGTCGGCCGCCAGGGACGGAGTGGCGGTGACGCCGGTCAGTGCCATCGATCCGACAGCCGCAATGGTCAGCATGGTGCGTATGCGCACGGAGACCCCCGTTTTTTCCTGCTCATACATGACAAGAATCGTGGGCGAGACGAGGCGCGTCAGAGCTTTCGGTCACGGACCGGTGACCGGGCATGAATCAACGCACGTCGCCGAGCGGCGGACGCTCCAGCGGAAACTGAACTCTGCGTGCGAGGTGGCGGTCTACGGAATTGACTTCTCAGCCGATTCGACAACACGCAGCAAGGTCACTCGGACAGCTTTTCCGCGCAAGATGCATTCCCCCAGTTTTCTCTCTTGCGATTCCGCATCGGGCCACTTGGTCAGAATGGCCAAGTCTGCTTTCGGCACTGCGCTGGCAACGAAGCATGACTGGTCGGAATCCAAACGGAATCTAGCACACTGGCCGACGATGACACCCAGGCGCTTTTCGGTCATGAGCAACAAGTGGCGCCATGTGTCGATAGGCGCCTTCGCGCCTCTGCAGTAGTTCAGTTTTCCCTGACTGGCGGCGCTATGTGAATGGCCAGTTCTGATCGGCAGTCTGCACGGGCAACGGACGAAGGTGTAGTTCGGTGGAGTCCTGTAGCCGGATCCAGCCGCGTCGACGGTGGCTGTGCTTGCCGGTGGGTGGCGGGTGTGGCGTTCTCCCTCGGCGCGCTCCGAAGCGTGAACCCGCCCTCGACGGGTCAAGGGCCGAACCGCGCCGGACGGAGCGGATCGCCCTCGTCGTGGCCGCAGTCGACGAACACCGCATCTTTCGTTTCGCGGACGTGTGCGGGGGCCGGCTCATGTCCGGGGCCACCAGCTTCCAGTGCCCGGTCTGCGTGAACGCGCATGTCGACAGCTGAACTCTCGAGCGACGCCGAGAACGCATGCCGGTGGCACGTCTCGCGGCTGACCGCAATCAGCCCCCCTCCGTAGGCGATTTCCGGACGACCCACAACACGCCTTCACAGGAACCACTCAGGTAACTCCCAGGCTACGAGCGGCAATGGGCAACCGTTTCACGTCAACTAGTGCGTGAGTCCGCAGCTACTCCTTGCTACGTGCTGGTGGCCTGTGCCTATGGTGACTGTCGTACTCGGCGGGACATGACCACCCACTCAAGCGCTTTCAGTCAGCGACCGGGGGGAACCAGCGTCGCTACGGGGGAGGGTGAGTTCATCATGCCGCAATGCTGGCAGTCGCCTTCAACATCGACCAGTCCTAGTGTGCCGAGGTCCCACAGCCATGACGGGAAACCATCCCGTCTGTGCGGCATCTCCGAAGTGCTGCGCGTCCCATCGGGCTGGACAAGAGCGTCTCTTCACGGGACCGCCGTCCACCAACGGACGGGAGGCGGAGAAGGTCTCCGACGGCTGCGGCAGCAGCATCTGGGCCCGCCCTGTTCCTGGCGCCCTGCCTGATACGGAGCCAGGTCCGCATGGGCGATATCGGGACCTTCCCCGTCCATGTTGTGCGCCGTTTCCACGGCGAGATCGACGAACTCCGTCGCGGTGACGTGGTCCGTCGGCGGCGCCAGGACGGGGTCCGTGAGGTCGTCGCGGATTCGAACCTTGCCTCTGGTACTGCGGTGGGAATCCGGCCCGGCCCGACTTCCACCCCTCCGGGCAGCGCATCGGCTTCCTCCCGAAGTAGAGCGTAATCCTTCGGGACACATCGCCGACTGCGAAGGCGTCGTTCGCGTTGGGGGCGATCGGAATCCGGACGAAGCCCTTGTTCTGCATCAAACGTCAAGCCCTGTGACGATCGGCCGGGCAAGATCGCGAGCAAGATCCGCGGGTGGGTGAACCGCTGGCGAGCGCGCTGGAGCCGGCATCACCCCATCCAACTGAAGCGTCGCCGGGCCCGCCGAACGGCTGGCCCACAAGTAGTCCTGACAGGAAGGGAACAGAGACGTGAAGCCGATGGCCAAACTGGCCCTACCTCCCCTCGCCGTGGCCGGCGGGATCCTCATAGCTGTCGCCGGAACGACCCTCGCCCAGGGTGAATCCACGCCACGGGTCGACGCCGCGACGCCCGTGGCGAAGACATTCGTCGGAGACCCGGAGGATCCGGCCACGTGGAGACTGCCCGTAGAGACGTATGCGCCGACCAAGGCGCAGACGCGCATGGTCAGCTCCACCCGTGACGAGCTCATCGACGCGTGTATGGACAAGCAGGGCTTTCCCGAGTGGACCCCGGCTCCGGATCTCCCGGACCTCGGTGGAACGACTCTGACCGACTGGCGGTACGGCATCCACGACGCCGAGGAGGCCCACGCCTACGGCTACCACCCGGACCCGGAAGCCCAGAAGGCATACGACGACGTCCTCGCTCAGGACCAGTCCGGCAACACCGACCGCGATGTGCTGCGCTCCTGCGTCGATGAGGCAGACGGTGGTGTACCCCGCCTCGCCGTGTCCCCCCTGGTCAACCAGATCGGTGGCTACTCCTACCAGATGGCACGCGAGACACCCGAAGTGCAGAGGGTGTTCGAGCAGTGGTCGGAGTGTATGAAAACCAAGGGCCACACCTACGCCCAGCCGATGGACGCCGCCGAAGACCCTCGTTTCATCACCTCCGACAAGGCGACCGAGCTGGAGAAGGACACCGCAGCGGCAGATGTCGCCTGCCGGGACAAGTTCCACGTCGAGAAGACATGGTTCGACGCCGAAGCCCACATCCAGGAACAGGAAATCAGCAAGAGCCAACAGGAGCTGGAGGAACAGCAAGCCGACATCAAGGCTGCCGTGGCCAAGGCTCGAGCCCTCAACTGACCACCGAACGACGAAAGGAGATCACAGACCATGTCTCATCAGGTCAAGCGGGCCGCAGTCGTCGGTGCCGCACTCGCCGCCGTGTTCACCACGGCTCCGAACGCCCAGGCCCTGGACGGTGACCACCACAACCTCTATTCCCCGTCCGCATGCGACGACCACCGTATGTCGGCGTTCGACTTCCACATCTTCTACAACTCGAACCTGGAAGGCTCGTACCGGAACATCGGGTACGCCGTCTACGACTTCGGTTCCCTCAAGGCGGGCGCGGGTGACCCCAACCACTATCCACTGCGGTTCTGCCAGATCGGCGCGTCCGCTCCATGGCCAGGCTCCAACCAGAAGATCAAGAACAATGCCGCATCCGCAAGGAACGACCACTACAAGTACATAGCCCGCGTCTACTACCGCAGCGGCTACAAGGGCGCACAGGACGTGCTGAGCCCGTACGAGACCATCGGCAGGTTCGAGAAGGTCTACAACGAGAACGCCTCGTTCAAGTGGACCAGCTCCTGACCGGCATTATCCGGACGGGTACCTCAACTCCCGCTGCTGAGATGCCTGTTGCAGACCATGGATTGGGCAGTGGTTGGATACCCCGATGTGTAGACGCGCCCCCCTCACTCTGTCTGCCGTGATCGCGGCAGCCGTTCTCGTCACGGCATGCACCTCGTCGAACGTCGATGCGGTCAATGATGCTGCGGAACGCAAGCCCGCCGCCTCCGAGACATCAGCCCAAACCGGTGACAGCGTCAGGATCACCAGCACGCAGCTCGACGCCCCGACCCCGTCAGCCGCCTTCGAGGTCACCAACTACGAGGGCGAGGTCTACACCTACGGCATCACCTTCGAGTTCTTGACCCAGGCCACCGAAGAGTCCCAGGTGGTCGCGACCGTACAGCGGACCATTCCGGCCATGAAGCCTGGCCAGACTGTGAAGGCCACCGTCACGGCCCCTGAGGGGGGTGGCCCGGACCCCGTGTCGGAGATCCGGATAGCTGACGTCACCCCGGTTCCCCCGGACACGACTGCCTCTCCTGCTCGGCCTTAGAGGCCGGGACGCGCCACCGCCGGGGCTGATCTTCACGGTGAAGAAGGCGCAGGCAGTCCTCGCCGACACCAGATAGCCACTGTGTCACCCGGTTTCCAGCCAGGAAGTCCCGGTTTTTACGGCTGGGAGGACGTCACCACAGTCGACCGTCGCAGCCCCCTTGTCTCCCTGGGGGCTGAGCCGGTTTCTCATCATGCCCGAAAACCCCATTGGAGGAGAGCAGTTGAGAGTTCGCAGACCGGCCCTTGCCGGGATCGCGGGCCTTGCGGCCACCGCGGTCCTGACCGGGCTCATGCAAGCCGCGCCGGCGTTCGCCGACACCAGCCCTCCCGACCCGAAGCCGTCCGGCAGTCCGTCGACTGATCCGCCGACGCGTGTGCCGGATCCCGGCAAGAGGCTCGGGAAGGGCTGGAAGACCTCGGCGGACCGGGCCGTGACCACTGCGGCGGACAGCGGGGGCCTGAAGGTCCTCGTAGCGGACAGCAAGGACGCCTACCGGTGGCGGACCGTTGCCACGCTGGCTGAGCCCGGCATGCCGGCGGACTCGTGGATCGGCAACTCCTGTGTCATGGACCGTGATCACGCTGCAGTCGTGTATGCGCCGCGCACGTTCACGAACAAGCCGGATCTGATGCAAGGCGGGGCGTTCACCGCGGTCGTCGACCTGAAATCCGGCCGGGTGACGAAGCTGCCCTTCACCAGTTCGCTGGCCTACTTCGACCCGTCGTGCAACCCCGAGACCCGTACGGCGGCGTTTACCGCCTTCCGCGACAGCAAGAGCCGGCTCCTCACGGTCGACACCAACGGCAGGACGACCACCGACACCACCGTCACCGGTCAGGTGACCTCGGCCGTCCCGACGAAGAACGGTCTCGTCGCCGCACACGGCCATCACCTGGTGCAGGTCGATCCGGCGGACGGGAAGCTCCGGAGGCTGGCTGCCGCAGGCGGTGTGCCGTTCGATATCCGTCCCACCTGAGGTTCCCCCGCTGCGCGAGAGATGTTGATCAGCTGGTCAGGAGGGGTTGACGGGTGTTCAGGTTCGTTGGTTCGGTCGTCGCCCGCTCGGCGTAG
>NZ_JARAYJ010000058.1:0-39612 GCF_033794345.1 Streptomyces niveiscabiei | reverse complement strand
TCCTGACGCAGGCGTACCGGGCCAGGGTCGTACCGGTGGGGGAACAGCCGCGCACGGCGTGGGACGCCGTCATCGGGCGGCGGTACGAACTCGGCGCGCCGTTCGCGAACCACGAGGTCCTGATGACCGGGCGGATGAGGCTGGCCTCCGCGTGAAGGGGACGCGATCAGGCCCGCGCCGTCCCGTTCGGGTTTCGGGGGGCGCGGGCCTGAGGTCGGGGGTGGCTCCTCGGTGGGCTACTTGAAGGCGAGCCACGCCACCGCCGCCACGACCACGACGGCCGCCACGACGACGGCGATGAGGCCGACGCGGGGGCCGGAGGAGGTGGTGGGGGTGGCCGCCGGGGACGACGCCTGGGGGGCGCCCTCGTCGACGAACGCGCGGAACATCTGGGTGCTGCCGGCGGGGTCGTAATTGCCCTGCGGGTTCTGGTTGTCGGCCATGCGTCGAGAGGTTAGCGAAGTGGCGGGTGGGGGCCCAATCGGGGGTTCCGGTACGGGGGTTCGGGGGGCTGCGGCGGGGTCTCCCAACTGCGCGTTTACTCCCGCAATACTTGCCTTTGCCAAGTTTTTGACGGCCCAAGCGTCCTTTTGTTTGCCTGTAGCAACCAACTGCTCGTACGGTTGCTCCAGGCAACGAAAAGAGGGAGGCAGGGATGACCGGGCAGGCGCAGTTCTCGGAGCTGGCTCGTCAGCTCAGCGCCTTCGGGGCCGTGAAGCGGGAGCTGGAGCGGATTCTGCCGCCGGACTGCCCCGCGGGGTCGATGGCGGTGCTGGGGCTGCTGGGGCGGTACGGGGAGATGCGGATGACGCACCTCGCCGAGCTGCTCGCCGTGGACATGTCCGTGAGCAGCAGGCACGTCGCCCACCTCGTGGACCGGGGCTGGATCGAGCGCGCCGCCGACCCCGCCGACAAACGGTCCCGCATCCTGCGGCTCACCCCCGCCGGGCTCGACAAGCTCGCCGAACTCTCGCAGCGGAGCGTGGAGTTGCTCGCCGAGCGGCTGGACGGCTGGTCCGCGAAGGACGTCGACCAGCTGACGCGGCTGCTGACCCGGCTGCGCGGCGAGTTCGACTGCAAGCCGGGGCGCCAGAGCGCCGTACGGCCCGAGCCGCCCCCGCCGCCTCCCCCGCGCCGACGACCCACCCGTACACCCGCGACCACATAAGACAAGGAACCCCATGGCTACCACCACACCGCCCGGTGTGCGGGCCCACGGCAAGCACGGGGCCCCGCCCCCGGCACCCCACGCACACGCCCCCATGTCCCACCGGCAGATCATGGAGGCCCTCTCCGGGCTGCTGCTCGGGATGTTCGCGGCGATCCTGTCGTCGACGATCGTGACGAACGCGCTGCCGAAGATCATCAAGGATCTCGGCGGCGGGCAGTCCGCGTACACGTGGGTCGTGACGGCCGCGCTGCTCGCGATGACCGCCTCGACTCCCCTGTGGGGCAAGCTCGCCGACCTCGTCAGCAAGAAGGCGCTCGTCCAAATAGCCCTGGTCGTCTACATCGTGGGGTCGGTCCTCGCCGGACTCTCCCAGAACTCGGGGATGTTGATCGGCGCGCGCGTCGTTCAGGGGCTCGGGGCCGGTGGGTTGACCGCGCTCGCGCAGATCATCATGGCCGCGATGATCTCGCCGCGTGAGCGCGGCCGGTACTCCGGCTACCTCGGCGCGACGTTCGCCGTGGCGACCGTCGGCGGCCCGCTGATCGGCGGCGTCATCACCGACACCAGTTGGCTGGGGTGGCGCTGGTGCCTGTACGTGGGTGTGCCGTTCGCGGTGATCGCGCTGGCCGTTATCCAGAAGACGCTGCACCTGCCGGAGACCAAGCGTCAGGTGAAGGTCGACTGGGCGGGCGCGTTCTTCATCACCGCCGCCGTCAGCCTGCTGCTCATCTGGGTGACGTTCGCGGACGACAAGTACGACTGGCTGTCGTGGCAGACGTACACGATGGTCGGCGGCTCGCTGGTGCTCGCTGCGGTCTTCGTGTTCGTCGAGGCCAAGGCCAGCGAACCGATCATCCCGCTGCACCTGTTCAGGAACCGGACCATCACGCTCGCCTCGATCGCCTCGCTGTTCGTCGGCATCGCGATGTTCTCCGGAACCGTCTTCTTCAGCCAGTACTTCCAGCTCGCGCGCGACAAGTCCCCGACGATGTCCGGGGTGATGACGATCCCGATGATCGCGGGCCTGTTCGTCGCCTCCACCGTCTCCGGGCAGGTCATCACGAAGACCGGCAAGTGGAAGGCGTGGCTGGTCTCCGGCGGCGCGCTGCTGACCGCCGGGCTCGGGCTGATCGGCACGATGCGCTACGACACCGACTACTGGAAGATCGGCCTCTTCATGGCCGTCATGGGCCTCGGCGTCGGCATGATGATGCAGAACCTGGTCCTCTCCACGCAGAACCAGGTCGCCCCGCACGAACTCGGCGCCGCCAGCTCGACGGTGACCTTCTTCCGCTCCCTCGGCGGAGCCGTCGGCGTCGCCGCGCTCGGGTCCGTGATGTCGACCCGCATCACGCACTACGCCAAGGACACGATCACCTCCCTCGACCCGCAGGCGCAGGCCGCCGCCGCGAAGGCGACCGGGTCCAGCGCGCTGCCGGACATGAACTCCCTTCCGGGGCCGGTGCGTACGTGGCTGGAGAGCGCGTACGGGCACGGCATCGCGGACATCTTCCTGTACGTCGCTCCCATCGCGTTCCTCGCGTTCTTCGTGACCCTGTTCATCAAGGAGGTCCCGTTGCGGACGACGGGTGCCATCGCGCAGGCGGCCGGTGTGGACGAGGCTCCGGTGGCCCCAAGTGCGGCTGCGCAGGCCGCCGTTGAAACCACGGCTCCGGTCTCGACGCCTTCGTGGGCCGAAGCCGAGGAGAAGGTCCCGGCGCTCGTCGGAGCAACTGCCGTGCAGACCAAGGCCGTTGCCACCGCCAGCGTCGGCAGCGGGCCGGACGGCACCGCCATCCACGGCTACGTACGCGGCGCCGAGAACGCCCCCGTCCCCTCCGCCGCCGTCACCCTCATCTCCCTCGCCGGTCGCCAACTCGGCCGCGCGGTCGCCCAGTCGGACGGTTCCTACGGCCTCGACGCGCCCGGCTCCGGCTCGTACGTCCTCATCGCCTCCGCCGACGGGTTCCAGCCGCAGGCGTCCACGATCGTCGTGAACGGCGAGCCGGTCGCGTACGACATCCTGCTCAGCGGCACCAGCGGCCTCGCCGGGGTCGTCCGGGCCGCCGAGGGCGGGGACGGCGTCAAGGACGCGATGGTCGTCGTCACCGACGTACGCGGCGATCTGCTCGCGACCGGGACGACCGGGGAACACGGCGAGTTCTCCTTCGGGGAGTTGGTGCCGGGCGCGGTGACCGTCGCCGTCAACGCGAGCGGGTTCCGGCCGCGCGCGCTGCCCGTCGAGATCGGGGTCACCGGGGTGACCCGCGCGGAGGTCGTCCTCGACGCCGGCGCGCACCTCCAGGGCGTCGTCCGCGCGCCGCACGGTCCCCTCGCCGACGCCCGTGTGACGCTCGTCGACGCCGCCGGGAACGTCGTCGGGACCTCCACCACCGGCACCGACGGCGCGTACGCCTTCTCCGACCTCGACAGCGGTGAGTACACCGTCATCGCCACCGGGTATCCGCCGGTCGCCGCCGGGCTGACCGTCGCCGGGCACGGGGTCGACGGGCACGACATCGAACTCGGCCACCCGGGCGAGTGAACCGGCAGTGAGCAGGGGCCCGTGGTGGGGTAGCCATTCCCCGCCGCGGGCCCTTTTTCGGCAGACTCGCAGACTTTCAGAGGAGTTGTGACATGGCGTTGAGCGCGAGGATCCGGACGAAGGACGGGTGGGCCGTGTCCCATGCCGTCGTGACGGTGACCGACATGACCGGTACGCAGGTGGTGCGGGCCGAGGCGGACGACGAGGGTGTGGTGCGGGACTCCGTGCCGCTCGCGCCGGGGGCGCACACCGTCATCATCACCGCCGTGGGGTACGCGCCCGCGGCTTCCACGGCGTTGGTGACCGCCAGTGGGCGCGCGGACGTCGGCAACGTCGTGCTCGCGCGGCAGGGCGGCGAGGAGTTGCCGCCGCCGGGGCCCTGGACCGTCGATCCCGCGCACTCCGCGGTGAGCGCCGTCGCCCAGCATCTCGGGATCTCCAGCGTGCGGGGGCGGTTCACGGAGTTCAGCGCTTCGATCGAGGTCGCGCCCGACGATGTGACCAAGTCCCGGGTGGAGGCGGTGATTCGGGCCGCGTCCATCGACACCGGGAACGCGATGCGGGACGGGCATCTGAAGTCCGCCGACTTCCTCGACGTCGAGAACCATCCCGAGATCACCTACACCTCAACGGGGTTGAGCGTCGCCGGGGTCGACCGGTGGACCGTGCACGGGGAGTTGAACATGCGGGGCGTCGTGCGGGGCGTCGATCTCGATCTCTCCTACCTCGGGACCGGGGGCGATCCGTGGGGTGGGACGCGGGCCGCGTTCCGGGCCACCGCCGAGTTGCGGCGGGAGGACTTCGCGATGAACTACAACCAGGTCGTCGCTGCCGGGATCGCCGCGATCGGGACCACGCTGCGGGTCGAGCTCGATGTGCAGGCCGTACAGGGGGAGTCCTTGCCCACCGGGTGAGGGGCGTGCTCCTAGGGTGGGGGCATGGCTATCGCTACGAACACGCGCGTGTCCCTCGAAGAGCTCCTCGCATTCGTACGGCCCCGGCATCGGGCACTGTTGATCACTCGGCGGGGGGACGGGGGGCCGCAGGCGTCCCCGCTGGCCTGCGGGGTCGACGACTCGGGGCGGATCGTGATGTCCACGTACCCCGAGCGGGCCAAGACGCGGAACGCGAAGCGGGACGAGCGGGTGAGCGTCGTGGTGCTGAGCGACGAGTGGAACGGGGCGTGGGTGCAGATCGACGGAGTGGCGGAGGTCGTCGACTCGCCGGATTCCGTCGAGCCGTTGGTGGAGTACTACCGGAACATCGCCGGGGAGCATCCGGACTGGGACGAATACCGGGAGGCGATGGTCCGGCAGGGGAAGTCGATCATCCGGGTCACCCCGGAGCGGTGGGGGCCGGTGGCCACGGGGGGATTCCCGGCGCGACTGGGAACGCCGGGCGCCTGATACGACGTCTCCGATCAGGGACTTTGCCCTTTCCTTGATCGTTTCCGCATAGCCCGGCAGAACATTTCAGAGGCACCATGATCGTGTGGATGTTCATCTGATAAGCGACTCAGAACTGCCCGAGTGGACGCGCGCCCTCGACACGGGCTTCCTGCGTACCCCCACCGCCACTGAGGAACAGCTCGCCGCCCGCCGGACCATGATCGGCACGTCCCGCGCGTACGGCGCCTTCGACGCGGGCCGGTGCGTGGCCACCTACCACTCCTTCCCCCAGGAACTCACCGCCGTCGGCGGCGCCCAGGTGCCCGCCGACGCCATCTCCAACGTGACGGTGTCCCCCACTCACCGTCGCCGCGGACTGCTCACCCGCATGGTGTCCGACGACCTCAAGGCCGCCAAGGACCGCGGGGACGTCGTCGCCACGCTGGTGGCCGCCGAGTACCGCATCTACGGCCGTTACGGCTTCGGCCCCGCCACCACGATGACCGAGTGGAGCATCGACGTCCCGCGCGCCGGCTTCGACCCGCGCCACACGGTCCCCCTGGCCGGCGGCCGGATCGAGCTGATCGACCGGGACGAGGTCCGCAAGCTCGGACCCGGGCTGCACGAGCGGCTGCGCCGCGCCCAGCCCGGTGCCGTCAGCCGGCCGGACCACTGGTGGCACGTGTACACCGGGGTGCTGCGACCGCTCCTGGAGTGGACCGAGCCCTTCTACGCCGTGTACTACTCGGCGGCCGGCGAGGTCGACGGCCTGGTCTCCTACACGGCGGACGACACGTGGAGCGACGCCAAGCAGCCCCTCGACACGGCCTCGGTGCGATGGCTGCTCTCGGCGACCCCGGCCGCGGAGCGCGCCCTGTGGCACTACCTGTGCTCCATCGACTGGATCACCCGGGTGAAGTCGGGCGCGCGCTCCCCTGACGACCTGCTCCCGCTCCTCCTGCCGGACCCGCGCGCGGCGAGCATCGTCACGCAGGCGGACTGGCTGTGGGTACGGATCCTGGACGTCGTACGGGCCCTGGAGGCACGGACGTACCAGGTGCCGGGCACGCTGGTCCTGGAGATCGTCGACGGGGCCGGGCTGACCGGCGGCCGGTACCTGCTGGACGCGTCCGCCGAGGGCGCCTCCTGCGAGCCGACGACCCGCGACGCCGATCTCACCCTGGACGTGGCCGAGCTGGCGTCGCTGTGGCTGGGTGACATGTCGGCGGTGCGGCTCGCGGCGCTGGGCCGGCTCCGGGAACACCGGGCGGGTGCCGTCCGCAGGGCCGACGCCATGCTGCGCACGCCCACCCGGCCGTGGTGCCCGGACCTCTTCTGAGCGGGGCCGGGGACCGCGGCTCCGGCCCCGGTCCCCGGCCGGCCCGCAGGGGGGCGGGACCAGCGCCAGGACGGCAATCACCCCGCGGACTCCAGGAGTTCGCGGGGTGTGACCGCCTCGTCGGCGCGGGCCCTGGCGTCAGGGGCTTCGCACGTCCGTGCGCGGTTCAGTCGGCCGTCGTGTCATCGGTGGCCGCCAGGTGGGGGAGGTGGCGCTGGAGCGTGCTGGCCGAGGGGGCCCAGCCGAAGCGGGCCCGCAGGAGACTCAGGATCTCGTCGACGCTCAGGGAGGGGTTCTCCGAGTTGAGCACCGTGGCCAGGGCCAGGACGTTGTCCGGGGTGCGGTAGACCACACGGCGCTGGCGGGGCACGAGTGCTTCGAAGCCCGCGCGCCGCCAGTCGCGTATCCACCGGTCGAGCGTCTGGCGGGAGACGCGTACCCGGCGGCCGAACGGGTCGATGTGTTCCGTCGCGGCCTGCCGGCGAACCAGGCGACCGCGTTGTAACGGGCTCAGATCGTGGTCGAGCGCTTCCCGGATCAGGCTGTACCGGAAAGCCGCTATCTCGAATCTCTTGTCCGTGCCTTCGGCGTCGTCTTCAGGACGGACCATGACATCCGCCATATCGTGGGTGGCCTTTCTTTTGGGCATGGGACCGGGCGCGCCCGGAGAGAATCCGAAAGGCGCGCTCGTACCGGCGCATTCGACGTGCTTGTCCCGACGCCGGAGCGTCTACGTCCCGGGCCCGAAGCGGGGGTCCGATCGGAACGCTATTTCCTTCGTGACGACGGCCATACGCACCCTCTGAGTCTTCGTGGGGGGAGGAGAGGAGGAATCCGAGAAGGATTCAGTTGAAAGCTAAGCAATCTTGTTCGGGAAGTCAACGGTGCGCACCCCCTCCGGCATCGGTCCAGGTGGGGGCCGACCGGGGGCCGTCGAGCCCGGCCGCGCGCCGGGTGTTCAGAATGCCGCGCCAGGCCGCCGGCCTTACGCCTTCGATTATGGGCGGGAGCGGGATCGAGCATCTCTTTATTGCTCGCTTATTTCGGATGAAAAATCCAGCGACAAAAGGCAAAGGATTCACCAAGGAGTAATTAGTTATTGACTCCGGCGCGCCGGGCTGAATAGTCTTCGAATCGCCCCGGGAGAACCCGGAGGCACCGAGATACAACAGTGGAGGTGCACCATGCAGGACCGCATTGACGCTCTCGTCGAGGAGCTGGAGAACATGGCTCTGGACTCCGACACCAGCGAGCTGCTCACGGCCACCCAGGCGAGCAAGACCATCTGAGGTCGCTGAAACGGCAAGGGCCCGCGGCAGACCAAGTGCCGCGGGCCCTTGGCCCCCAAGTTACCGGACTTCAGCGGTTCCACGACTGCCGAGGGGACGACGCACGATGCTGAAGGGCCAGGCCGAGGCCCAACTGGACCGGCTCGACGGGATCGAGGAGGACCTGACCGCCCGCTTCGGCGAGCGCTCACAGGCCCGGGTCTTCTTTCTCTACGAACAGCTCGCCACCGTACGCACCGCATTGCTCGGAAAAACAGAAGCGGCGGCCCACGAAATCCTCGCGGAAAGACGCGGGATATTGTGCGCGAAAATACAGTCGCTCTACGACCAGGACCCCTTCCCGGCCGAGATGTCGACCCCGGTGCACAGACCGCCCTCGGCCCCCGGGGTCATCGAGTACGACGGTGCCGTGTTCGAGCGGCGGTACGCGGAGGCCGCCGAGCTGATCCGGCACCAGGTCGTCCCGCTCGACAGGTGGCGCCCGGCGGTGGGCAACCGTCCCGTCGGCTACATGTACGTCGTCGACGACACGGGCGCCCTGCTCGTGTGGGACCACCCCTTCACCATGGCCCAGATGCTGGTCGGCCGGGACAAAGTGGTCGTCGGCCGCTGGACCGTCGGCCACCCCATGCTCGTACCCGACCGGCGCCGGGTCCTCGCCGCGGGGGAGATCGTGCCCATCCTCGGCACGGAGACCGGGGCGGGGCTGGGCGGCATCGTCGCCAACCTCAAGTCGGGGCACTTCCGCCCGCCGCCCGAGGCCGCACAGGCGGTGGTGGCCGCCTGCCGGGAACAGTCCGGACTGCCGGCCCACGCGTGCGACGTGTTCACCATTCCCCCCGCGCCCACCTCTCCGCGCCCTCCTCTCCGCGCCCCGGAATAGACGACGAACCGATGGAGTCCGTGCCGTGATGCCTCAGCCGAGCGAACAAGAAGCCGTACCCAGGACCGAGATGGGGCTTGAGTTCGAGTACAAGTGGCGCGTGGACGACCTGTTCGAGGACGCCGACCCCACTCACCCGGAGAGTGGTGACGCCCTGCTGACCTCCTGGCTGGAGAAGGCCGGCGAGGCGGCCGGCGCGGAGTCGGCCCGCCTCTACACCCTGGTCCAGTCGGCCCTGCACTTCGACACCCCCGACCAGCTGCTCGACCGCAACGGCCTGAACCTGCGCGCCCTGATCAACTACGGGGCGCTGAAGGGCACCGGATGGCTGGAGCTGAAGGAGACCGTGCGCTGGTGCCAAGACCGCCGGGAAGCCCTGGAGTTCGGGGAGATGATGCCCCATCAGGCGTTCTCGCGGCGGCTGCGGACCAGGGACTGCGCCCCGATCGACCGCCTGTACCAGCGGCTGTCCCTGACGGAGGACGTCGACCTCCAGCCCTTCGTCCGCGTCGTCCAGCGCCGCCGGAAGATGACCATGCGGCTGCCCTTCGGCTTCCCCCTGCCGATCACCCTGGACACCACGCAGATCTGGCCGGCCGGCGACCCCGACGCGCGGCCGTCGTTCTTCTGGTGGTTCGAGGCGGAGGTCAACACCCCCGACAGCCGGGCCCTCGACGCCCTCGACCGGTTCGCCGCGGTGGTCTCCGACACCCTCGGCCGCCGGCCCGTACGGCTCACCAAGCCCGAGATCTACGCGCAGACCGCGGGGCTCACGGCGGCGAGCCGATGACGGGAGAGGCAGTGGCCTCCCCCTCCCCGAGGACCGCGCCCGCGCAACGGCCGGGCGCCGGGTTCACCCTCCTGTCGGCAGGACAGACCGCCTCGATGCTCGGCACCGAGGCGCAGACCATGGTGCTGCCGCTGTGGGTGCTCGCCACGACCGGATCGACCGTCACCTCAGGCGTCGCCTTCGCCGTCAACACGCTTCCCCTCATCGTGCTCGCGCCGTGGGCCGGGGTCGTCGCGGACAGGTTCCCCCGGCGTGCCCTGCTGCTGTGGTGCGAGCTGCTGTCGGCGGCGGCCGTCGGCGTCAGCCTCGCGGGCGCGCTCCTGTTCCACTCCGTGCCGGTCGTCCTCGTCGGCTCGGTCGCCCTGTCGGTGCTCGGCGCGATCTCCGTCCCGGCCTTCCAGGGGCTGCTGCGCGAGACGGTCCCCGGCAGCGCGCTGGCGAAGGCCACGGTCCGTCTCGCCACGCTGAGCGGCGCGGCGTCCGTCCTGGGCCCCCCTCTCGGTGCCGCGCTGTTCACCCGGTACGGGCTCACCTCGACGCTGCTGCTCAACGCGCTGTCCTTCCTGGTCAGCGCCACGGTGCTGCTGCCCTGGCCGCTGCTGCGCCCCGCCCCGGGCAAAGCGGCGGCGGACCCGCCCGAGCGGCCCCACCTGACGCTCGGCCACCGCACGGTGCGCGCCGAGCCCGCGCTGCGCCGGCTGATGCTCGCGGAGGCCGCCTACTTCTGCTTCGGCGGAGGGCTGAGCGTCGTCGTCATGCAGACGGCCGCCCGCCACTCCGACGCGGAGCTCAGCAGCTGGTACCCGAGCGCCGTCGGCGTCTCCTGGCTGCTGGTCTCGGGCGTCCTCCTGCCCCGCTGGCGCGCCCTGCCCCACCGGGCGATGTCGGCCGGCGCCTTCGCCCTCGCCCTGGCCGCGCTCGCCGCGCTCGCCGTGTCCACCGCGCCCATGGCCGCCGTCCTGGTGAGCGGGCTCGCCGCGGGCAGTGCCAACGCGCTGGTCGTCGTGGGGGCGAGCATCGCCTGGCAGCAGGGGGTACCCGGCCATCTCATCGGCCAGATCATCGCGCTGCGCCGCTCGGTGACCAACGCGGGGCTCGCGGCGTCCTCGGTCGGGCTGCCCTTTCTCGTGACCGTCTCCTCCCCCGCGGTGGTGCTGGGGGCCGGGGCGGTGGTGTCGGCCGGGGCGATCGTGCTGCTCCTGTCCCGGGGACCGGCACCGGGCCTGCCGGAGAGTCCCTGAAGCTCCCGCCGGGTCCGCCACGAACGTACGACCGCACAAGGAACTCGTCATGACACAAACCCGGGAGGCCCCCGTCGCCGCCCCCGTTCTCGTCCTGCCCGGCGGGTTCGCCGACCGTCCGCCGGGGCTGGCCGCGCTCGGCGCGCTACTGCTGCGCCTGCTGCTCGCGCGGGACACGCCGCACGCCCGCGTCGTCGTCGCGCCGCACACCGTCCACGTCCACGGGGTGGGGGAGCCCGGCACGGTGGTGGCCGCGCTGAAGACCGCCCACCCCGACGAACGGCTCCTGGCCTCCCTGCGGCGGGCCCTGAACAGCTCGGCACAGGCCGCACTCGCCGATCCCGGGGAGGTGATGGTGCACGGACTGGAGCGGGCCGGGTGGGGGGACAGCCGTCATGGGGCGTACTGGGGGGACGGGGCTGGGCGGGCTGCCGGGGCCATCGACGGTTCCGTCAGGGACCTGAATGGCCTGCTGGGCGAGTGGGCCGGTGGGGTGCGTGTGGGGGAGGTCGCGGAGGGATCGTTCGTGATCCGCCGCTGGGGGCAGCGGCCGTGGACGGCGTCCACCGTGGCCGCGCCCGCCGACGGCGCACGGCTGCTCGTGGGCCTCGCGGTGCCCCTGAGCGGTCCGCACGCGCAGGCCCGGGCCTCGGCCGCCGCAGCCGTGCTGGGAACCCCGCAGCTCGGCCGTCTCGCGACCCGGCTCCGCCATCAGCGGGCCCTGTGCTACGGCTCGATGGCCGTCCCTCTGGTCCGCGCCGGGCGGACCGCGCTCATCGCCGCTGTCAGTACCACCGCCCCCTACGCGCAGGAGTGCGCTCGGCAACTCGCCTCCGAGGTACGGGCGTTGACCACGGAGCGGGCCGACCGGGAGACCGCCGTGGACACCCTGGGACGGATCCGCCTGGACCGGACCGTCGCCCTGGCGAGAGCCCGCGCCGGGCTGGAGGTCGACGCGCTGGGACGGGGGTGGCTGGAGACGACGTTCACGTCGGACGGACTGGACGGCCCGGACGGCCCGGACGGACTGGAGAGCACCCTCTTCCCGCTCGCCGTCGCCGGCAGGCCCGCCTGGTTCCTGCACGGGCCGGTCCCCGAGGGGATGCCCGACCTGACCGAGGAGATCTGGTGACCACGACGACCGCTCAGCCACCGTCCCCGTCCTACGCCGAGAGGCCCGGGGTGCTCGCCGCCCGGATGCCGGGCGCGCCGTATCTGGCCCTGGGCCTCGCCGTACCGGCGGGCTTCGCCGTGGACCCCCACGACGGTGCCGGGACGGCCCACGTGACGGAGCACCTGGCGGCCCGGCGCGCTCAGTACGCGGTGCGGGGCGCCCCGGGGATCTCGGCCTTCACCCGGTGCCACTCCACGGTCTTCCAGACCGAGGCGCTGGTGCCGCAGGCGGCGGACGCCTTCCGCGCGCTCGCCGCCCTGCTGCCGCACGGGACGACGGACGCCTGGTACGACGCCGACGCCCTCGCCCAGGAACGGCGTGCCGTACGGCATGAACTGGAGGTCAGCGCGGTCCAGCCGACCTGGCACATCGGCGCCGCCGTGGCCGCCGCCCTCGCGCCCGGGACGGGGCTCGCGGCCGAGCACGACGCCACGGCCGCCACCATCGACCGGGTCGGCCGAACGCACGTGGACGGCCTGCTCGGCACGGCGTACCGCCCCGGCCTCGTGACCCTCACGGTGGTCGGGGACCTTCCCGAGGAGGAACTCGCGGAGCGGGCCGCCGCGGCGCTGGCCGGCCCGCCGGAGCCGGCGCGAGCCCCCGAGCCGACGCCACCGGGGGCGGACCGGCCGCGGCGTGGCCACGGGGCGCCACCGGAGGCGTACGGCGTGAGCTTCCTGCTCCCCGGACCCGCCGAGGCACCCGTCGACCCCTGGGCGTCGCACGTGCTGGAGGCCCTGGTCAGCCCGCGCGCCCCGCTGGCCGCGGCGGTGCGCGGGTCGTCCGGCAGCGCGCCCATCGCCCAGTCGGTCCTGAAGTGCCGCAACGGCTGGCTGGCCTCGATGGTGTGGGCGGGCGGCCCCGACGACACCGGAGCGCTGGCGGGCGCGGTCGACCGGCAGCGCCGCGGCGACGGGACCTGGGCCGTGGAGTCGGCGGCACGCGGCTACGCGCAGGCCCGCGCCTCGTTCCTCGTACCGACCCAGGTGCGGGACGCCCTGATCGCCCAGGCCGAGGGAACCGGGCCGCGCGTACAGGAGGTGACCGGGACGCCGTACGACCGGGAGCGCGCGAGCACTCTGGTCCACGCCGTGCTCGGCGGGGCGAAGGCGTGGCGGCTGCGCGGCGGGGTCGCCGAGGTGATCGACGGGTGAGCGCGGGCCGCAGCCGGGCGGTGCGGGCGGCGGGCGGGGCCGGCGGTCAGCGGCGGCGGTCCATCATCGCCTGGATGCCCGCCAGCAGCAGGTCCAGCGCGAAGCCGAAGTCCCGGTTGTGCATCTCGACGATCGTGAACGCGCCCCTCGCCGCCACCAAGTCCTTCGTCTCCTCCGCCATTTGAGCCATGTCCGTGCTCGCGTTGAAGAGGTCGAGGGACTGGCGGTAGTAGGCGTCGGGGGAGAGGCCCGACTCGGCGGTCTGGGCGAAGAAGTGGGCTTCCATCGTGCCGAAGCCGTACACGAACTGGAAGACGGCGGCGATGACGCCGGTGAGGTCCTCGGGGGGCAAGTTCGTTCTGCGGACGGCGTGTTGGACGGCCCGGGCGAAGGTCAGGGAGTGGGGGCCGATGTTGAGGAAACGGCCGCCCAAGGGGGACGCCCAGGGGTGGCGGACCAGCAACGTGCGGTACCAGGTGGCGAGTTGGCGTACGTCGGTCTGCCAGTCGTCGGACACCGGGGGGAGGGGGACCTCGCCGTAGACCTCGTCGAGGGCCAGTTCGAGGAGTTCGTCCTTCGTCTCGACGTACCAGTAGACCGACATCGCGGTGACGTTCAGCTCGGTGGCCAGCCGCCTCATGGAGAACTTGTCGAGGCCCTCCGCGTCGAGGAGGCGGACGGTGGCGGAGGTGATGCGGGGGCGGTCCAGGCCGGTGGGCTGGTTCGACTTCCGGCGGCGTTCCTTGTCGGCGAGCCACACACTTTGCCTGGTCACAGGCCCACCTCCCGATTTGTGCCCATTGCAACACCATAAAGGGGCGCGGGGTCGTCCTGGGAGGTGGGCATGCGGGCGGAGGTCAACTTCCGCAGGCAGCAGGGGTGTTGAGGCCTCGGCTCACTTGGGCTGAGCGGGCTGCAACGTGAGCTGCTTGATCAGGCTCTGCCGGGAGGGGCGGAGGACCTGGGAAGAGGACTCCAGCGGGTACAGGCCGTGGTGGACCGCGCGGGCCACGCCTTCGATGGTGCCTATCCCGTAGGTCCACCCCTCTTGCGCCGGGCGGCCGGCGGGGACCCTGTTGTTCTCGGTGAGGACGACCAGGCCGTAGTCGTAGGCGTCGCCGGTGAACGCGGCCATGCTGTTCACCTTCCAGTCGAGCCTGTCGTAGGGGTCCACATCAGGATTGTTGGAGCGCTGGAGCCAACCGTTCTTGACATGGACGACAGCGTCCTCGGGCGCTCCGGCCGGAGTTCCCCATCGCTGATCGGCCTGGACTTTGCTCATGAGGTCCAGTGCGTAGGCGCGGGCCTCTCGGGTGAGCACCGGCGCTTCCGTGTCACCGTTGTCCGTGAACACCTTCAGGAGCTGGAGCTGATCCTTCGCGGTGACCTGGCTGAGGCCCCAGAAGCCTTCCTTGTCGAGGACGGTGTCCTTCATACCCGCCCGGTCGAGGAATTCCTGAATCCTGACCGGGTTCGGCGCTGACGGGTTCGTGAGGTCGGAAAGCTTCCGCCACAGAGCCGTCGCCGAGGCATTGTCCGAAGCGGTGATCATCTTCCTGGCGAGGGTGTCGTCCTCGCCGGTCAGCGGGCCCTTGTTCTGGAACAGCAGCGCACCCAGAATCGCCGTCTTGATCACGCTTGCCGCGTCTTGCTGCCTATTTTCATCAAACGTGCAGGAAATTCCGTGCTTGCGGTCGTAGAGCGCAACCGAAGCCACACTTTCGCGGCCCTCCAGGGCCTTGTCTATATCCTTCGCTATCTTCCCGGCCAGCACATCCCCGACCGGCCCGTACCTGTCCGAGACACACGAAGCCCCGGCCGCCCGACCACCATGAGTATCCGCAGAAGCGGCCACGGGCAGCGCGACCACGAGGGCAATCACTCCAGCCCCTACCGTCACATACCTGCGCGCAATAGACATTTCACTCTTTCCCTCGGAAAGTTTCACGTCATTCACCTTCGCGAATGACGGGGCCGCACAATAGCACAGGCCCCAGAAGAGGAATTGAGAGCTAAATGCCACCTTTTCCATTCAAGGCCGCTCAATACCTTTTGAGAAGTCGGCCCGCCCTCTCCGCCACCACGGGCACACATGCATCGAGGACCACCGGCTTCGGCCGCTTCCCCTCCCACGGCTTCGCCGTCGACGCCGTCCGGCTCGAACTCAGCCTCACGGCCATCGACCTGCCGGCCTGGATGCGCGTCCCGCTGCTGGACGGCGAGCTCGCGACCGCCGAGCCGAAAGGCTCCGGTACCGGGTCTGCCGCACGCCGCTGCCCGCTTCACCTTCAGCGGCCACCGCCTCTTGCGAATTCCAGCGACCTGGCCCTGGAGAAACGAACTCCGCCTCGCCGCACCGCCCCGTCCCACCGGCTGGCCGGCACCCCTGCCCGCCACGCCCCGAAGGACCTCGGGGAACCCGGCCGATGCGCCGGGACTTCGCCATGGCCGACCCCTGAAATCGCCTCGGCCGCTCGGCACTCGCCCCTCGGCGGCAACCTCATCGCCCCGGTCGACCGGCGAGGTCGGGCGTCTTGGTACCGGCGGCCCGCCGCAGGAGTACGCCGGCCGCCATGCCCCCCGCCGCCACAGCCACCGCGCCCACCAACTGCCCTTCCCGCAGGCCCTGTTCGAGGCTCGGTGAGGAGGTCAGGACTGCGCCCAGGACCGCGACGCCGAGCCCCATTCCGAACTCCGCCAGCATCCCGTTGATGCCCGCCCCCACTCCCGCCTTGGCCGGCGGTATGGAGCTCATGATCGCGTGGCCCATGGCGGGGCTGGCCGTCGCTGTGCCCACCCCGATCAGGACCAGGCCGAGCAGGGTGCCGGCGTAGCCCCGCTCCCCCAGGACCCCGATGGAGACGAGGCCGCAGGCCATGACGAACATGCCGAGCAGGATCGTCATCGGCCCGCCGAGCTTCACCGTGATCTTCGCGGCAGCGCCCGTGAAGTTGAGCAGGATGATGACAGCGGCGAGCGGGGCCGTTCGGAAACCGGCCTCCAAGGGGCCGTAGCCGAGGACTAGTTGAAGGTGCTGGGTGAGGAGGAACAGCGCCCCGCCCATCCCGAACACGACCAGGACGGCCCCGGCGACCGCCCCCGTGAACCGGCGGTTACGGAAGAAGGACATGTCGAGCATGGGGTACGGCACCCGGTTCTCCCACCACGCGAACACCGCGAGCACGACGACGGCGACCGCCCCGCTGCCCAGGACCCGCGCCGACGACCACCCGTGCTCCGGCCCGGAGATGATCGTGAAGACGAGGGACGACATCCCGACGGTCGAGAGCACGGCACCGAGCAGGTCGGGCCGGTCGCCCTCGGGGTTCTTGGACTCGGGCACGAGAACCAGCACGGCCGCCAACGCCCCTGCGGCGACAGGGAGGTTGATGAGGAAGATCGCGCCCCACCAGAAGTGACCGAGCATGAACCCACCGATCAAGGGCCCTGCCGCGAACCCGAGGGAGTTCACCGCAGCCCAGATCCCGATCGCCCTGGGCTGCTCGTCGGGCGGGAAGATCTGCATCGCGAGGGCGAGGGTCGTGGTGGTGAGGAGGGCACCCCCTACGCCCATCCCGGCGCGCGCGGCGATGAGCTGGCCCGTGGACGAGGCGAGGGCGGCGGCGAGGGACCCGGCGCCGAACAGGACGAGGCCGGTCACCAGCATCTTCTTGCGGCCGTACCGGTCCGCCGAGCTGCCCGCCGTGAGGAGCAGGCCCGCCTGGACGAGCGAGTACGCGTTGATCATCCACTGGACGTCCGAGGTGCTCGCGCCCAACTCCCTCTTGAGGGACGGGATCGCGACGTTCAGGACGGTGTTGTCGAGCAGCACGGTGAGCTGCGCGAGGGCGATCACGCCGAGGATGAGCCAGCGCTGGGGGTGACCCGGCGCGGCGGTGGGCGGCGGCTGTGTCAGGTCGGTGGCCATATTGTACAGCGTAGAAGGTTCCTATACGACGTACAAGACGAGGGTGGGAAGAGGGCCGGGGCGGGAAAAGAGGCGGGCGGCGACCCCTGGAGGTCACCGCCCGCCCTCAGCGAACCGTCAGTGCCGTGCCCTAGCTGCTCGCCTTCTGCGTGAGGTCGTAGAACGTCGCCGAACCCACCGTCACCTTCGTGAAGTTGGCCTCGACCCAGCTGGTGATCTGGGACGACGTACCGGTGGAGGAGCCGCCCATCATGCCGCCGCCTCCGCCCCCGCTCCCACTGGAGATGAAGTAGTGGATCTTCCCCTCCTCGACGTACTTCTTGAACTGGGCCAGCGTCGGCGACGGGTCGGTGCCGTTGAAGCCGCCGATCGCCATCACGGGGTCGCCGGTCGCCAGTTGGTAACTCGCCGCGTTCTGCGCGCCGATGGCCGCCGCGACCCACGTGTACTGGTCGCTGTCCGTGGTGAGGAGCTTCTTCGCCTCGGAGGTGACGCTCGCGCCGTTCAACAGGCCACCGGCACCGCCACCCATGCCGCCGCGCACACCGCCCTCGGCGGTGGTGGAACCCCCACCGGGGAAGCCCTGCCCCTGGCCCTGCTGGGACTGGCCGCCCCGGGAAGTCCCGTTGCCGCCCTGGGAGTTGCCGCCCGTGCCACCGCCGAAGCCGTTGCCGCCGGCGCCGCCCGGGAAGCCGCCGGTGCCATTGCCCTGCCGGCCCTGACCGCCCTGCGCGTTCCCGT
This sequence comes from Streptomyces niveiscabiei, assembly GCF_033794345.1. Classification (NCBI taxonomy): domain Bacteria; kingdom Bacillati; phylum Actinomycetota; class Actinomycetes; order Kitasatosporales; family Streptomycetaceae; genus Streptomyces; species Streptomyces niveiscabiei. The sequence goes on along the minus strand of NZ_JARAYJ010000058.1, from coordinate 21,969 downwards.
TACCGCCCTGCTGGTTCTGGCCGGGCATCCCGCCACCCATGCCACCCCGCATACCGCCCCCGGGACCACCCCGGCCGCCCATCATCGACGCCCCCGCAGGACCCGCCGTGACGATCGACCCGGTGTGCCCCTCCTGAAGCGTGCTGATCGTGTACGCCGTAGGCCCGCCCAGCGCGGCCACGAGGCTCACCGAGGCCGCGGCCAGCGCGAGTCGACGGCTGATGCGCCCGGCGAAGATGAGCCCGAGCGCCCCGACCAACCCACCCACCAGCACCAGCCACTTCAGCCAAGGCAGGTAATCCGGCGTCCGGTTGAGCAGCACGTACCCCCAGGCAGCCGCCGAGACGACCGCAGCCGCGAGGGTGAGCGACGCCCAGACCTCGGCCCGCTTCTCCCACAACAGCCCCGCGCCCATCCCGACGACCGCCGCGATGTAGGGCGCGAGCGCCACCGTGTAGTACTGGTGGAAGATCCCCGCCATGTAGCTGAAGACGATCGCCGTCATCAGCAGCGACCCGCCCCACACGAGGAACGAACTCCGCGTCACGGACGTCCTCTTGAGCCCGCGCGTGGCGACCAGCCCGCCCACCAGCAGGATCAGCGCGGCGGGCAGCAGCCACGAGATCTGGCCGCCGATCTCGGAGTTGAACATCCGGTCCCAGCCGGTCTCACCCCACTGCCCGGTGCCACCGCCCCCGCCGCCCCCGCCGACGGACCCGGTCTCCTCGCCGTTCAGGCGGCCAAGTCCGTTGTAGCCGAAGGTGAGTTCGAGGAAGGAGTTGTTCTGCGACCCCCCGATGTACGGCCGCGAGGACGCGGGCCACAGCTCGACGATCGCGACCCACCAGCCGCCGGAGACGACCAACGCCCCGGTGGCGGCGGCGAGTTGACCCAGTCGCTTCCTGACGGAAACCGGCGCGCAGACCCCGTACACAGCGGCCAGCGCTGGCAGGATCAGGAACGCCTGGAGCGTCTTCGCGAGGAACGCGAACCCGATCGCCGCGCCCGCCCACAGCAGCCACTTGGTCCGCCCGTCCTCCAGCGCGCGGACGACGAGGTAGCAGGCCACCGCCATGAGCAGCGCGAGCATCGCGTCGGGGTTGTTGAAGCGGAACATCAGCGCGGCGACCGGCGTCAGCGCCATGGTGGCCCCGGCGATCAGACCCGCGCCCGGCGAGAACCGGCGCCGTACCGCCGCGTACACCACCGCGACCGTACCGACCCCCATCAGCACCTCGGGGAGCAGGATCGCCCAGGAGCTGAGCCCGAAGATGCGTACCGAGAGGGCCATCGGCCACAGCGCGGCCGGGGGCTTGTCGACGGTGATGGCGTTGGCGGCGTCGAGGGAGCCGAAGAAGAACGCCTTCCAGGACTGGGAGCCGGCCTGAACCGCCGCCGAGTAGAAGGAGTTCGCGTACCCGGAGGAGTCGAGGTTGTAGAGGTAGAGGAGGAAGGTCGCGGCGAGGAGGCCGAGGAAGGCGGGGCGGACCCAGGCCGCGTCGTCGAGGCGGCCTCGCCAAAGTCCGCGTATCCGCGACGACTTGACCGGCTCGGCGGCGGGAGCGACCCAGGTGGGTTCCTGAAGGGTCGTCATCGCCGGTTCTCCCGCTGGTCGTTGTCGTACGGGCGGGCCGGGGAGAGCCAGGCGGCCTCGTCGGCCGACTCCCGCTTGTCGGGGAAGACCCAGGCGCGGAACAGCAGGAACCGCAGCACGGTCGCCGCGAGGTTCGCCACGATCAGCACCCCGAGTTCCGTGGCGTGCGAGGGACTTGACGTCGCCGCGTTCAGCGCGGCCAGCGAACCGCTGGTGAGCGCGAGGCCGATGCCGAAGACGACGAGGCCCTGCGCCTGGTGCTTGACCGCGCTGCCGGAGCCGCGTACCCCGAAGGTGAGCCGGCGGTTGGCCGCCGTGTTCGCGACCGCCGACACCAGCAGCGCGAGCGCGTTGGCGACCTGCGAGCCGGTGAACGTACGGAAACCGCTGTACAGCAGCAGGTAGAAGAGCGTCGACAGACCGCCGACCACGCAGAAGCCGACGAGCTGCCGGGCCAGTCCCTTGGGTACGTCCATGATCTCGCGGTCGCGGGGATCGTCGCCGAACGGCCTGGTCAGCCGGTCCAGGGGAAGCGAACCGGTGGCCAGGGCCTTCCCAACGCGCCATACCCCTCTCAGGTCGTCGGTCGCCGTCTTGACGATGTGCACCGTGGAGTCGGGGTCGTCGACCCAGTCGACCGGGACCTCGTGGATCCGAAGGCCCGCCCGCTCCGCGAGAACCAGCATCTCAGTGTCGAAGAACCATCCGGTGTCTTCGACGAGCGGCAGCAGCACCTGGGCCACATCGCGCCGGATCGCCTTGAACCCGCACTGCGCGTCCGAGAACCGCGCCTGGAGCGAGCCCCGCAGGATCATGTTGTACGAGCGGCTGATGAACTCCCGCTTGGCGCCCCGCACTACGCGCGAGCTGCGGGCCAGCCGGGAGCCGATCGCCAGGTCGGAGTGGCCCGAGATCAGCGGGGCCACCAGCGGGAGCAGGGCGTTGAGATCGGTGGACAGGTCGACGTCCATATAGGCGAGGACCGGCGCGTCGGAGGCCGACCAGACGGTCCGCAGCGCCCTGCCGCGGCCCTTCTGCTCCAGCCGGAAGGACCTGACGCCGGTCAGCGTCGCCTCCAGGTTCTTCGCCACCACCGGGGTGGTGTCGATCGACGCGTTGTCCGCGATCGTGATCCGGAAGGGGTAGGGGAAGGTCCTGGAGAGGTGGTCGTGCAGGCGCTCGACGCAGGGGCCGAGGTCCTTCTCCTCGTTGTACACGGGGATCACGACGTCCAGGACAGGCGTTCCGGCAGCGCCGGCCGGGAGGTGCTCCCGCGCCGGCAGCGTGCCCGGAGAAGAGTCGGTTCGCATACGGACGACTTTCGTCAGGCGCCCTGTTGTACCCATGTGCCGGCACTGTGCTGACCCTGTGAGTCGAGTTGCCAGTTCGTTTCAGGGGACAACTGCGGGGCGAGCGCTGGCAGATGCACCGTGAACACGGTCTGTCCGGGCACACTGTCGACGGTCACCGCACCGCCGTGCGCGGTCGCCACGGCCTGGACGATCGCGAGGCCCAGGCCCGTACTGCCGGTGCTCCGCGAACGCGCCGAGTCGCCCCGCGCGAACCGTTCGAAGACGTGCGGAAGCAGCTCCTGGGGGATGCCCTGGCCGTTGTCCTGGACGTCCACGCAGAGCCAGGGCCCGCGCCGCTGGACGCGCGCCGTCACCGTCGTACCGGGCGGGGTGTGCGTACGCGCGTTGGCGAGCAGGTTGACCAGCACCTGTTGCAGCCTCGCCGCATCCGCGCTGACGAGCGCCGGTTCGTCCGGCAGCTCCAGCCGCCACACGTGGTCCCGGCCCGCCGCGCGCGCGTCGCTCACCGAGTCGATGACCAGGGGTACGAGGTCGGTCTGCTCGAACTGGAGGGGGCGGCCGGCGTCCAGGCGGGCCAGCAGGAGGAGGTCCTCCACCAGGTACGTCATCCGGCCCGCCTCGGACTCGATGCGGCCGAGGGCGTGGCGGGTGTCGGGGCCCACCTCCTCCCTGCCGCGCCGGGTCAGCTCCGCGTAGCCGCGGATCGAGGCGAGGGGGGTACGCAGCTCGTGGCTGGCGTCGGCGACGAACTGGCGTACGCGCGTCTCGCTCTGCTGCCGCGCGAGCAGGGCGCCGTGGATGTGGTCCAGCATGCGGTTGAGGGCGGCGCCGACCTGGCCGACCTCCGTGTGGGGGTCCGTCTCCGGGACCCGTTCGCTCAGGTTCACTTCGCCTGCGTGCAGGGGGAGTTCGGAGACCCGGGTGGCGGTGGCGGCCACCTTGCGCAGGGGGCGGGTGGCGACGCCCACGAGGACGTGGCCCGCGATGCCGGCCGCGATCAACCCGGCCGCCGTGACGCTGAGTTCGGCCAGGATGAGGGTGCTGATCGTGTTGTCGGGGTCGTCGGTGGGGATCGCCACGTAGAAGTCGCCGTTGACGCCGGGGGCGTACGTGACGCGGTAGCTGCCCAGGCCGGGGAGGTCGACGGTGTGGGGATCGCGGTCCTGTGCCGTGGCGTTGACCGCCTTCATCTGGGCCTCGGTGAGCGACCGCGCCTTCATGTCGAAGGTGCTGCCGGTCTTCTTGCCGACCACGCCCGTGGTGACCGAGCCGTTGACGACCTTCGCGATCACGGTGGAGCCGCCGGGCTGCGGGCCCCGGGTGACGAACTCCGTCAGGTCGACGGACTTGATCCGTTGCTGCGGGCCGTCCGTACCGGGGGGTCCGCCGAGTCCCCCCGACGCCCTCGCCGCGACCTCGCCGAGCTGCCGGTCCAGCTGGTCGTACAGGTGCTGGCGCAGGGCCAGCGTCGTCACCGTACCGATCACCGCGCACACCACGGCGATCAACGCGACCGATGCGACGACGAGCCTGGTCCGCAGCGTGCGCCTCCTTCGTGGACGCGGCCGTCGTCGCCCGCTCATGACTGCGCGGGCTTGATCAGGTAACCGGCGCCTCGCCGGGTGTGGATCATCGGCTCGCGGCCCGCGTCGATCTTCCGGCGCAGGTACGAGATGTACAGCTCGACCACGTTCGCCTGGCCGCCGAAGTCGTACGACCACACGCGGTCCAGGATCTGCGCCTTGCTCAGCACGCGGCGGGGGTTCCGCATCAGGAACCTGAGCAGCTCGAACTCGGTCGCGGTGAGGTGGATGCTGTCGCCGGCCCGCGAGACCTCGTGGCTGTCCTCGTCGAGGGTGAGATCACCGACGACGAGTACGGAGTCGGAGCGGCGGTCGGCCGCCCCCGAACGCCGGATCAGGCCGCGCAGCCGCGCCACGACCTCCTCCAGGCTGAACGGCTTCGTGACGTAGTCGTCGCCGCCGGCCGTGAGCCCGGCGATCCGGTCCTCGACGGCGTCCTTCGCGGTGAGGAACAGCACCGGGACATCCGGGAGTTCGCGCCTGAGCCGCCCCAGGACGGTCAGCCCGTCCATGTCCGGCAGCATCATGTCCAGCACGACCGCGTCCGGGCGGAACTCCCGCGCCGTCTGTATCGCGCCGGTCCCGTCCCCGGCGCTCCGGATCTGCCAGCCCTCATAACGCAGCGCCATGGACAACAACTCGGTGATCGACAACTCGTCGTCCACCACAAGCACGCGGACGGGGCTCCCGTCCGGCCTCAGCAGTTCGGTGCGCCCCTGGGGCGAGGTCGTGGTCATGCTGAACACCATGTCGAGGCCCTCTGAGAGGGGGCTTTCGCTTCTCTGTGAATTGACTGAGAAACACACAGGAAGTTCTCAGGGGGTGGGACGGGGATCGGGGGCGGCCCGCCTCAGAACAACCCCGCCTGCTCCTCCACCGGCTCCTTCGGGAACGGGCGTACCGGAAACACCCCCGCCCCGGCCGACGTCAGCTCCCACCCCGTCATCAGCCTCGTGTCCAGTACGACGACCCCCCGCCCGGCCGTACCGATGTGCAGGTCGGGCCCCGCCGCGGCCACCAGTTCCCCCGCGATGGCGCCACCGGGAACCAGCTCGGTGACCTCCCCGCTCGCGGGAGGCGCGGCGCGCAGGCCGAACGGCTCCGTGTGGTCGACGGGCTGGAAGGGCCGGGGCACGAGGGTCTCCGGCCAGCCGGGCAGCCCGAGCGCACGCCGGTGCAGCACGCCCAGCTCGTCGAACCCCGCGTCGACGCGACGCACCGCGTCCCCCCGTACGGCCCGCTTCTGCCCGTACGACACCCGGTCCCCCACGTGGAGCGCGACCCGCAGCACCTCCTCGGCCCGCCGCGCGGCCATCAGCGGCCCTTCCCCGAGCCACGTGAAACACACGGCCCCCTGCTCCAGCAACCGATCGGACCCCCGCGCCTCAGCGGTGATCCCCACCTTGAGCAACCCGCCCCCGAACCAGGCGAGATACACCCGATAGGTCCGAGGATCATCGGCCCGCCCATCCGCCGCCACGGACCCCACCCGATCCAGCCGCCCACACTCCTCGCACCGCCCCCCGGTACTCCGCGCCCCCACCACCCGCCGCCCCGCACACACATTCCCCCGAGCCCCGAGACACCCCCTCTCCCCGCCCTCGACCACCCCGAACCCAACCCGCTTCCCCCACTCCAACCCACTCCCGGCACCCCCCTCCCACCGCAGCACGGGCCCCTTCCCCGCGCTCCACCTCAACCCCACGCACTTCCACGTCTGCCCCATTCACCCGAGCGTAGATCCCCCCACTGACAACGCCCCCGCCGCTCCGCCCCACCCCCGCCAGTCACAGATACATCACTTCTCTCACGAATTCTCCACACACCCTCATCTCGGGCACTACGGTCACCCCACCTGAACCACCCAGGGGGGACGAGATGACCAGCCCGTACAACACCACACCCATGCCACCCACACCCCGCCCACCGGACACCCGCCCCCTCCGCAGACGCAAGCGCGTCTGGCTCGGCGGCGCGGGCCTCTTCCTCGCCGGCGCGCTGATAGCCGCCCCGGCGAACGACAGCAAACAACCGGTAGAGACGAAGACGAAACCCGCGGCAACCGTGACCGCGACGGTGACGACGACCCCGGCGCCCGGCCCCACGGTCACCGAAACCGCCACCCCCGAACCGGCCCCCACGGTCACGGTCACAGAAACGACCACCACCGACGCCAAGCCCGCCGACACCACCGACACCACCCAGAACGACCCCGGCACCTGCTCGATCGTCTCCAACTCCGGCAACTGCTACTCGGCGGGCCAGTTCTGCCGCAAGGCGGACCACGGCTCGACGACGACCAACGCGAGCGGCAGACGGATCACGTGCGCGTACAGCTCGAACGCGTGGCGGTGGACGTACGCCTGATCAGAACTCCCGGTACGTCACGCGGCGCCCCCAGCGGGAGAACCCGCGGGAAACTCACACACACGGGACCGTAGGCCGTCTCCGTGTACAAGTTCTCCCACTGGTCGACTTCGTACGCGCAGTGCCGCCGCAGCAAGTCACGAACCCGACTGAACTCCTGGTCAGAGAAGGGCCCGTCGGAGGGCTGGAGGCGATGACGTACCGGGGGTCGGTGCACGTGCCCACGAGCCCGGTGATCTCCACATCCAGCCCCGTTTCCTCCTTTACCTCGCACACGGCCGTTCCGGGAAGGGAGTCGGTCATCTCCATGCCACCGCCCGGGAGGCCCACGGGTCGTCGCACTCGGTCCGTGCCATGGTGACCTTCCAGGAATCCGGCAAGGCACCGAGCCAAAACGAAGGGCCCCGGATTGCTCCGGGGCCCTTTGATCATGTGCACTCGGCAGGATTCGAACCTGCAACCTTCTGATCCGTAGGATCGGGCAGCTCGCCGTGAGGAGTACCGGCAGGCTCCCCCTTTGATGGCTCACCTTAGCGATCATGCGTGGCTATGTGCCGTCGTTGCCGTCAGAACTGCCGTCAAATCTGGGCGAGAACGCCGCCACCAACTGTCGGCCCCCTCTCTGACTCACCCGCAGCAGCCTCGGGTAGATATTGAGCTGAAACTGATGGGTTGCCTGCTCGTTGATCGGGTGTGATCGAGGGTGGGGACATGCGGCGGTTGCCGCCGGCCGCGCAGGAGGATCTGCGGCTGCGGGTGGTGGCGGCGTTGGAGTCGGGGCGGGTGCGGACGTACGGCCAGGCGGCGGAGATGTTCGGGGTCTCCGAGCGGTCGGTGGGCACCTGGTGGCGGGCCAGCCGGGTCGGCGGACGACAGGCGCTGCTCGCGGTGGCACGTGAACCACGAGCAGGCAAGGGTGAGCTGGTCGATGAGTCCGCGCGCGGAGCGGTGCTTGAGGCGATGCGGGACTACACCCCGGCCGATATCGGTCAGTCGGGAGTGATGTGGACCCGCGCTTCGGTTCGAGCCCTGATCAGGCTGGTGTGCGGGGTGTCGATGACCGAGCAGGGGGTGGGCAAGTGGCTGCACCGGCACGGATTCACCCCGCAGCGGCCCGCCCGCCGTTCCTACCGGCAGCAGGACGACCAGGTCACGGCGTGGCTGGAGGTCGAGTACCCAGCGATCCGGGCGAGAGCGAGCGAGGAGAAGGCCGAGCTGGTCTGGGCGGATCAGTGCGGGCTGCGTTCGGACACCGCCCCGCCGGGACGCTCGTGGTCCCCGGCCGGTCAGACCCCGATCGTGCGGGTGAACGGCCGCCGGTTCAAGGTCAACATCATGTCGGCTGTGGCCTCGCGCGGCGCGCTGTGGTTCACCGTCTTCCCCGGCAAGTTCACCGCGAAGGTCTTCTGCGCGTTCCTGGACAGGCTGGCCCGGCAGGCGGACCGCAAGGTCCACGTGATCGCCGACCGCCATCCGGTACACCGCAGCAAGGCGGTCCGTGCCTGGCTCGCCGAGAACACCGAGCGGATCGAGCTACACCTGATGCCCGGCTACAGCCCCGAACTCAACCCCGACGAGCTGCTGAACGCCGACCTGAAACACCACGTCCACGCTGCCCGCGCCGCTTCGGTGGACGACCTCGCCCGAGAGACCCGTAGATTCCTGCTGCGTAGACAACGCCAGCCACGCATCGTCTGCGGCTACTTCGCCGCTCGGCACGTCCGCTACACGATCCAGTAGGCAACCCGTCAGTTTCGGCTCAATAATAGCCAGAGTCCGCTTGCGAGTCATAACGCCACTCCGACAAAACAAAGACCATAAAGCCATAATCATTCACGCCAGATAGGCAGCCGAATCTTGCACCACTCAAGAAAGCCACTTCTTCACGGCATCAAGCTGCCGACGGCCAAGAGTCGTGACTCCACGAATACGATTGACAGTCCAAGTGAGATAGACCGCCTTAATCTCCTCTTTCGTCAACGCATGACTCAAGTTCCCCGAAAGCAGCAGAGACTTAGCAATATAGTCGAGATTCGCCCTGGAGATCACTAGATCATCAGAGTTCAACTCACGCGCCTTGCGCGTCATCTCATTAAGTCGGCTGATATCATTCGAAGTTGCAGCACCCCAGTCGACGCTTTGCGATGCTTCAGCGAGCCGCTCATAAGCCGCATTTAGCTGATTAGAAGAAAGCAGAGGGAAAGATCGATCCACTTCCTTGAGAGCCAATGCCGCAGACGGAATTCCCGGATACGGAGACACCTTACCTTGCGTGCTATTGTCGTAATCCTCGGGAAGCACATAAGAGGGCGGCTCTTCCGTCACGCGAGCGTCAGGAACTGCATCCTGAAGAAGAGCCTTAAAGCTACCGTAGCCAAACCACCCTTGACTTACCTCTTGACCAAACTCCTTGCGTACCTCCCAAGCCAGGCTGGCGAGATCAGTCGGCTTCCCAAGATTTTTCACCCGATTCCGTAGATAGTATGTCGCCGCAGCGCGAAGTCCAGATTCAGATTCAACCTCGCCTTGAACTTGCACTTTAGGCAACGGAAGTGCGGGCGAGTTCGGTCCTTCCGATGAAGCTTCAATGTTAACCGTTGCAAGCCTGTCCAATTCCTGCCTAAGGTCTTGCGCAATGTCATCCACTGTGGCAAGCAGGTCTGCGATCCGACGACTAAGCGTTTCGACTAGAGCGGGTGGAGCGCTCCCCGGCTTGTAAGTGTCTTCATGAGTCAGCTCACCCCATCCATCCTGGAGAAGTGTCCTAACTTGCAGCTCACATGTGATCACTTTCCTCTTCAAGCCAGCAGAAACCGAGGCGCAGAGATTAAAGTGGATAGCTCGATACCCACTCTCTTTAGGATTACTCAAATAATCCTTATAGGAATCCTGCTGCCGACCCAGCACCGGCTCCGCTCCCGCTTTGAAAAAATCGAGAGATGTAACAACATCGACAACCCGCTGAACATCCGACTTATTATTGCATGTCACGCGCAATCCAACTAGATCATCAATAACATCCGGAATGTCTTCGAAAGACTTAATTCGCCCCTCATATTTTGACAGCTCCAGCTTTCTCCAAGTTCTCTCTTTCCCCTTCACTCGACCATGTGAAACCTTGACTCTAACTCTCTCAATCTCCGGAAGTTCCATGTCGAGATGCTCATTGAGTGCCCGCACTGCGGATTCTCGCGCCGGTTCAAGATACTTCTTACAGTAAGCCTCAAACCAAACGCTGAATTCATCGTACGTAAAAGGAAGTCTCTCCACGAATCTGACTCCATCGACGGTTTGGCCAAGTAAGGCACACAGGTCACCCTTTAAAGATCGAATTCCCCAAGCGCCAGATGTGAACCAATAGTAGATGCTGCCGTGTCAGTTCGGAGGGGATTCCGCAGATCCGCATGCGGGCGTTCCAATGTTCATCTGCCAGAACGAACCAGCGTCAACACCTTGCGAACGGGCGTTCCCATCCAGGGTCGGAAGTCGACCAGGTCGAGCGGTGAACGGACGAGATACACCATGGCGTCGATGGCACCCGCCGAACTCGCACCAACGGGCATCCCCCTCCTCGCTACCTACTGACGTTCAGTTGATCAAGTACCCCCTATAACATCTCGTCAAGGTGACGTGAAGGGTTGTGGAACTTGCGTCTTCCTCCAGATCGGTCTGAGATGCTGGAGTCCGATCGAGAGGGGCCGCAGGCATGGAGTGGAAGACCCACGGTGAGCGACAGATCTACACGAACAAGTGGGTGAATCTGTGTCTGGTCGACGTCCAGCAGCCTGACGGGCGCCGGTGGGAGTACCACGTCGTCCGCCTCCGGCACCTGGCCGTGGCCGCCGTGGTGAACGACCGCCAAGAGGTGCTGATGATGTGGCGCCACCGGTTCATCACAGACTCGTGGGCCTGGGAACTGCCGATGGGGCTGGTCGAGGAAGGCGAGACCCCCGAAGAAGCGGCGGCCCGCGAAGTCCTCGAAGAGACCGGCTGGCGGCCCGGCCCGATCAAGCCTCTGATCTACGCCGAACCCGCCAACGGGATCACCGACTCCCAGCACCACGTCTTCCGCGTCGACGGCGCGGCCTACGACGGTCCGCCCACCGAGAAGAACGAGTCCGACCGCATCGAGTGGATTCCCCTCAGCGAGGTACGCGGCATGATCGACCGCCGCGAAGTCGTCAGCAGCGGGTCCCTCGTCGGGCTCCTCTACCTGCTCATGGACGAAGCGACCCGCTGACCGGCGGCAGGACGGCCCGTAGCTGAGCCTCGAAAGCCAGCGCTACGGGTTCCTGCCGGTGCGGGGCCAACTGGTCGTAGAACTCCCGGAGATGGCCTGTCACCCGCTCGGAGGAAACAGCCGACGCCATGTCCAGGGCCTGTGTGGCGGTGTGGCACGCCTGGTCCAGCTTGCCCTGGTCGAGTTGCGTACGGGCCAGCCAGAACGCGTGGAACGCACGACCGCGCTGGTTCGCACGGGCTTCCTGCCGCAAGGCATCCGCGATCAAGGGTTCGGCTGTCGCCGCTTCGCCCAGTCGGCCGTGGGCAATGCCGGTGTCCACGATGAGCTTCGGTTCGTCGAAATACGTCACCCATGACGGATCCGGGTCGCCTGCCTCGATCTGCTCGAAGCTGCGGTGCGCTTCCCCGATCGCCCGGTGGGTGGCATCCCGGTTGCCGAGGGTGGCGTGCGCGAAGGCTTCACGCATGGACAGCATCGACAGAACGCGTGGGGTGGTGCTGAGAGATGAGCGGGCCTGGTCCTGGGCGGCGGTCACGAGTGCGAGGGAGTCTGCGGGCTTGTCCTGGTAGGTGGCCTGCAAGCTCATGCAGGCAAGGACGTTGGCCATGAACTGGCGGTCGTCGATCTCCTTGGCCAGTTGAAGGGCCTCGGTGAAGTACGCGCGGGCCTGGTTGTACTGGCGGGCGTCGAAGTAGGTCCATCCGGTGAGTCGGGCCAGCTCGGCCGCGATGCCGTACAGGCCGTTCTGGATGGACGGCGGCCGGTTCTCTTTCAAGAGTCCTACGACGTGGCGGAGTTGGCCGACGACGGCCGGCCGTAGTGCCTCGCCACCATGCTGGTCGTCCCGTCGCCAGTAGTCCTCGATCGAGGAACGGAAGGCTTCAAGTGTCGCCGCGCTGAGGCTGGTTCGCGTAGCCAGAGCCAAGATGCTGTCTACTTCGGGGCCCGGCAGGGATGCGGGAATCTGCTGCTCCGGCTCCGGTACTTGGGGTGCCTCTCGCTCGGTGACCGCGAGAGCCTGCGGTGTCTCCCACTCACGCCGCGCGAGACCGAGCATGTGTCCGGGAATGCGCAAGCCGTCCGCGATCCGCTCGATGACGTCCATATGCAGCAACTGACGGCGCCCCGCGATCACTTCGCCGACTCGGCTCGGTGTCAGCTCGCATCGTCTGGCGATCATCGACGGATAGATGCCCGCCCGAATCTTCACCAGCCGGAAGACTCTCGCGAAGTCCCGTACCCGACACGCCTCGATCATCTCGGGATCGGTGAGCAGCCTGGCGGGCAACTCCTGCGGCCGTTCGGCGTCAGGCATCGAGGGGCTCCCCACTGCGAGGGCTACGCAACGTTGTTGGGACTCTACGTGCGGCGATGTTACCCAAGTTGGGTAATCAGCCTGGCCTTTCGACGAAGGCCCTCTACTCGCGATGCTCCTGTGCATGGCGAGCAACCAGCAGACCAATCCGGGTATCGGCGACCTGGCGAAGGACAGCGCCAGCGGGCGTATCGGCGTCGTCATGGACAAGGTCGGCGGCCGGGTCCAGATACGGCCGCTCACCGGCGGCACGGAATGGGACGCGATGCCGGACAAGGTGGTGGCGCTGAGCGCGCGGGAAGAACTGAGCGCACGCCTGGCCATCCGAAACGGCAACAGCCGAAGCGCTCTGTGACGCTCGCCATCGGCCGGCACACGGACGTCCTGATCCTTGTCGGCCCATAGGACCGGCCGCTCCGAACGGGTGCCAACTCCTGGTCCCCCAACCCCGTTCGGAGCGGCCTCCAAACCCCGCACCCTGTCGCCCACGCCTCAGGGCCCGGCGACCGGCACAGGCGAACAGTTCACGTCCCGCCACCCACAAGGAGTTTCCCCATGACGGCAACAGCGAACGACCAGAAGACCGGCCGAGCGGTCGCCGGTGAGGAGTTGTTCGAGAGCCTCGCCCACTTCGTGGCCGTCCACAACGGCCAGTCGCCCGAACGTGCCGAGCGGATCGCGGACCAGGCGGTGGCCTTCGTGGTCACGGCCGCCACCGCCACCGTCCCCATGGTCCCGTCCGACGACGTGGACTTCGGCCTGCACGCGCTCATCCTGCACACCAAGGAGTACGCGGACCTCTGCGAGCAGTACGCCGGCCGCTTCCTGCACCACAACCCCAAGCCCGGCGGCGGAACCCGCGACCCCGAGCACATCACCGCCTCGGTACACGCCATGAAGGCGGCCGGGTTCATGGTCTTCGACGAGCTATGGACCGTGGACGGCACGAACCTCGCGAACTGCGACTCGGACTGCGGCCGACCGTACGGTCAGGCATAGCCACCCGACGCCAGCGAGCACGGCCGCCCTCAACTCGCGCCCGGCCGTGCTCGTTTGGACGCTCAGAAGGAGAAAAGACGTGTCCGGCCCGACTTCCGAACTGCCGATCGTGGTGCTCCACGCGCTCATGCCCACGAGCTGGCGCATGGTCGCCGACCGCCGGGGCTCAACGGTCTGGGAGGTCCACAGCCCCCGGGGCCACTACGCCGTGAAGCTCGGCCGCCCCATCGAAGCCACCCCCGACTGGCCCGCCCAGCCCTGGACCGCCCTCGCCCCCGCCCGCGAGGGCGCCGTGCTGTACCGCCTCGGCCTCGATGACTTCGCGTACGGCGAGTGGGAACACGGGACATGGAACTTCCAGCCCTGGCGCGGGGGACCGGACCTGCACCAACTCTGGGAACCCTGCCGCCAACCGGACGCGGCCGTCGAACCCCACACCGACGTTGCGTTGAGCTGCGTCGAAGCACTGGCCGACCTCCACGCACAAGGGTGGGCTCACGGTGACGTGCAACCCGCCCACTTCATCATCGGCCCGAACCGCACCCACCTCATCGACCTCGCCCTGGCCCACGGCGGCAACGTCCCCAGGGGATACGACTTCCCGTTCCGCGGCTGCCTCGTCCACTACGAAGCCCCGGAGATCTCCCGCAGCATCCTCACCACAGGCCAAGCCGAACCCACCCCGGAAGCAGACATCTACGCCCTCGGCGCCTCGCTGCTGATCTCCGCCACCGGCTGGCGAGCCGTCGAATACCCCGACGACGCCCCACGCCCCGTCCAACGAGAAGCCGTCGCGAGCGGGAAACGTCGCCCGGTGAAGGCACCCGGCAAGCTCGGCGAACTGATCGACGCCATGCTCAGCCACAACCCGAGAGACCGACCCACCCTCCAGGAAGCCGCCAAGGCGCTGAGGTGAAAGCAAAGGGCCCCGGATTGCTCCGGGGCCCTTCGATCATGTGCACTCGGCAGGATTCGAACCTGCAACCTTCTGATCCGTAGTCAGATGCTCTATCCGTTAAGCTACGAGTGCTTGTTCTGTTGTTTCCTGCGGTGTCTTCCGTTCTGGCCTTCCGGCCGCTCCCGGCGACAGGAAGAACATTACATGACCGGCGGCGTCATGTGAAATCCGATAGGCGTACCCCTTGTGAGCTGGGGAAACGTGGTGGAGGGGGAACGACGAAGCCCCGGTCGGGGGGACCGGGGCTTCGGGTGTTGCGGAGGCGGAGGGATTTGAACCCTCGATGGGCTTTAAGGCCCAAACCGCATTAGCAGTGCGGCGCCATAGACCGGACTAGGCGACGCCTCCAGCACAACCGCTCGCGTGGGTGCGAGTGGTGCGTGCAGATGATGACACAGGTGAGTGCTGTGTCACCAATCGGTGTCCACCGTACTAGGAGGCCGGGGGGCGGGGCAAAGGGGTTGGGGGGCGGGGAGGGCGCCGGGGCCCTCACGTCCGTACACAGTCGCGACGAAATCCCCACCCCCGTAAACCTCCCGCGCGCTTCCCGCGACCCCCGTTCGTACCGGCGTTCGCAGGGGCACGCGTCGGATGCGAGGTGGCTCTCATACGGCGTCGCGGGAGGACCCCCTGCCTTTAGACTCCCTCGCGTGACACCCCGCGGAGCCGTTGGCAAGATGGCCCGAGCGGTAGGCAAGGTGCGGTGACAGGGAGGAAGCGTCTCGTGAGCAGCAGGCCATCCCGAGGCGCTGCTCGCCTCGCGGCGATACTGGACGCCTTGCCGGACGCGTTGGTGCTGGTCAACGCCAACGGGACGGTTGTGAACGCGAACACGATCGCGTTGGAGGCGTTCGAGACGCCGGGGACCGCGCTCGTGGGGCGGGGGCTGCTGGACCTGCTGCCCGAGTTCGACTCCAAGCTGATCCCCGGGTCGATGCGCAGGCCCGATCACATCGACCCGCGCGGGCGGACCAAGCCGGCCCGCATGATCGCCCGCCGTACGGACGGCGTCGAGTTCCCGGTCGAGGTCACGAGCGCGAACCTGGAGAACGGCCAGCAGGCGTACGACGGATACGGCTACTCCCCGGACGAACTGCTGATGCTGGTCGTACGCGACCTGTCCGGCACGGTGGACACGGAAGCGGAGCTGGCCCGCTCGCAGCGGCAGACGGAGATGATCCTGCGGGCGGCGTCGGAGGGCGTCGTGGGGACGGACACCGACGGGCGGATCGTCCTCGTCAACCCCGCCGCCGCGCAGATACTGGGGTACCGGGCCAGTGACCTGGGCGGCAAGGAGCTGCACACCCTCGTCCTGCACTCCCGTCCGGACGGCTCCCCCTTCCCGTACGACGAGTCGCCGCTCGCCGACACCCTGCGCTCGGGGCGCAAGCACCGCGTCCGCGGCCAGGTGCTGTTCGCGAAGAACGGCGACAAGGTCTCGGTGGACCTGACGACGGCGCCGGTACGGGACGGGGACCAGCTGGTCGGCGCGGTGATGACGTTCACCGACCGGCGTCCCTACGACGCGCTCGCGAAGGAGAAGGAGGCGGTCGAGGCCGCCCACGCTGAGGAGCTGGAGCGGCTCGGCGAGGAGCACGCCTCCGACCTGACCGCGCTGCGCCAGCGGCACGTCGCGGAGATCGAGGAGCTCACCGAGCAGCACGCGGAGGAGATCGCGGCGGGCGAGGACCGGTACGCCGCGCTCGGCGAGCGCGAGAAGGACCGGTACGAGGCTCTCGCCGGCCGGCACGAGCAGTTGCTGACCCTCCTCGGCCGCTCCCTGCGCGGCCCCCTCGACGAGCTGCGCCGCGAACTCGCGACCCTCGCGGCCGACGACGCCGGGCAGCTGTGGCCCGAGGCGAACCAGGTCCTGCACCACCTCTCCGCCGGGTACTCCCGCATCACGACCCTCATCGACAACGTCCTCGGCTACCAGCTCCTCGACACGGGCGAGGCGCAGGTCAGCCGTACGAAGGTGATGCTGGACGCGGTCGTCGCGTCCGGGGTCGACGGCGCGGTCGAGCTGATCGGTCCGGGGCGGGTGCAGTTCGCCGTCCACGCGCCGCCGATCGAGGCCGAGGTCGACGCGCGTCTCCTCGCGACGGCGCTGGCGCACCTCGTCGCGGACGTCGCCGGGGTCGACGCGACCGGCAACGCGCCCGTGTCGGCCGGCGGGTACATGGACAACACGGTCGTCGTGGCCGCCGCCCAGCGCGGGGAGGTCGTACGGATCGAGGTCCGGGGGCCGTACGGCGGCGGGGACCCCGTGCACGAGCCGATCGTGCGGGGGATCGTGCGGGCGCACGGCGGGGTGCTCCAGACCGTCGAGGTGCCGGGGATGAGCGGGAGCGCGTACGTCCTTGAGGTGCCGCTCGGGGGTGGCGCCGGGGTCGTTCCCGCCGTCCCGGTGGAGACGGCCGCTGCCGAGGCGCCCGTGCCGGACGACGCCGGGCGGCGGCGGGCTCGGCGCAGCTCCGTGGACGCGTTCCTGGAAGGCGACGACGGTGAGGGCGCCGTTCCGCCCACCGGGCGCCGGCGTCGGGGGCGGCCCGCCGCCGAGGAGGACGAGGCCGCCGTCGAGGCGGGCGGCGAGGGGTCGGGGCGGCGGCGGGGGCGGCCCGCCCTCGCCGGGGGCGACGAGGTCGCCGAAGGCGCGGTCGTGACCGCGGCCGAACATGCGGCGGGGACGGCCGCGGTGGGGGCGGGTCTTGGGGCTGCGGTGCCTCCGCAGGGGGTGCCTGTGCCGCCCGGTGGTGTGCCGGTTCCGGCGAGCGAGCAGAACGCGTTGCCTCCCGCGTTGCCCTCCGGGGGCGGTGAGAGCGAGGCCCAGGAGCCGACGGGGCGCCGGCGGCGGGCGCTGGCTGCTGCGCAGGCGCAGGAGGCGGGGCCGCGAGCGGTGTTCGCACTGCCTCCGGCCGAGGCGGATCGGGGGGGCGAGGAGGCGGTTCCTGGGGGGGCTGTGCCGGGGCAGGGGGTGCCGGCGCAAGGGGGTATGGCGCAGGGGGTGCCGGGGCAGGCGGTGCCTGGGCAGGGGCTTGTGGCGCAGGGTGGTGCGGTGCAGGGGGCTGCGGCGATGCAGGGGGTGCCGGCTCAAGGGGTTCCGGCGGGGGCTGTGCCTGGGCAGGGAGTGCCTGCTCAAGGGGGTGTGCCGGGTCAAGGTGTGGCGGGGCAGGGGCTTGTGGCGCAAGGAGGTGTGCCGGGGCAGGGGGTGCCTGGGCAAGGAGTTCCGGCTCAGGGTGCCGCGCCGGTGCAAGGGGGTACGGCTCAGGGTGCCTCGCCGATGCAGGGGGTTCCGCCTCAAGGGGTCCCCGCGCAAGGTGCCGTGCCTGTGCAGGGGGTTCCGGCGCAGGGGGTTACGGCTCCCGGTGCCGCCTCGGCGCAGGCTGTTCCGGCGCAAGGGGTGCCGGGGCAGGGGGCCGTTCCCCCGCAGGGCATTCCCGCGCAGGTGCCGCAGGGGGTCGTACCGCCTCAGGGGGTTCCGGTGCCTCCGCAGGGGCAGCCTGTTGTGCCTGGACAGCCTCAACTCCCGGCTCAGGGCCAACCCGTTGCTCCTGGCCAGCCTCAACTTCCCGTACCGGGCCAGCCCGTTGCCCCCGGCCAGCCCCAACTTCCCGCCCAGGCCCAGCCCGTCTCCCCCGAGGGTGCCGAACACGTCGGGCGGCACGATGGTGTGGCCCACGACCAGGCCGGTGATCACACCCCGCCCCAGCCGCACCCGGCGAGTGCGCCGACGGGGCGGCGGCGTCGGGCCGTGGCCGTGCCTCCGGGTGCGGATGCCGATGAGGGCAAGGGCGTGAGCGCGGAGGTTGCGGCGCAGCAGGCGCAGATTCCGGGACAGGCCCAGGTCGCCGGCCAGGCCCAGGCGCAGCTCCCCGGACAGACCCCCACACCGAACCCGGCGTCCGTCCCCGCGCAAGCCGCGCAGAGCCCCGTACCCGCTGCCGCCCCGCCCGAGACCGGCGTACCCGGCGCGGGCGCGGCCGACGGGGGGGCACCCGGAACTCCCGTACCCGGCGCCCCAGTTCCCGGCGCGGGCGCACCCGGCAACCCCGTACCCGGCACGGGCGCACCCAACGCGGGCGCGCCCGGAACTCCCGTACCCGGCGCCCCAGTTCCCGGCGCGGGCGCACCCGGCAACCCCGTACCCGGCGTCCCCCAGCCCCACCCCGCCCCCGGTCAGACCGGGCACATTCCGCTGCCGCCGCAGCCGGGGCACACCGGGCATATCGCCATGCCGTTGCCCGCCGAGGCGCCGCCCGCGCAGCCGTTGCCTGCTGAGGCGGTGGATCCGAACTCCACGCAGGGGCGGGCGATCAGTGTGCGGACGCTCGGGCAGGGGGTGCCGTTCACGCGGCAGGCGGCTCAGGTTCAGCAGCCGCAGGCTCAGGCTCAGGCTCAGGCTCAGCAGGGGCAGGGGACTTCTGGGGGGCGGCGGCGGAAGTTGGGGACTCCGCCTGGGCCAGAGGCGCGGCCTCATCCGGCCGCCGAGCAGCCTGTCGTGCCCGCGCCCCCGCTGCCGCATCCCTCCCTCGCCGGGCAGACGCGGCTCGCGCCGGGGACCGAGGGGGCCGGGCGGTCGTACGCCATAGGGGCGCCCGATTCGAACGCGGCGGAGGGGCCGGAGCCGTTGGACGGGCCGGGCGGCGCCGTCGAGGTCGCCGACACGCCCCGGCCGCAGCCGATGGACGACGAGCTGCCGCCGGAGCCGCTCGACAACCCGCGTCGGCTGCTCGTGTGGCCCGCGCCGGACGTCACGACGCAGCAGGCGCTGAGCGACCGCGGGTACCGGCCCGTGATCGTCAACTCCCGCGAGGAGGTGGACGCGCAGATCGCCGCGTTCCCGGCGGCGCTGTTCGTGGACCCGCTGACGGGGCCGATCACCCGTACGGCGTTGCAGTCGCTGCGTACGGCGGCTGTCGCGGCGGAGGTTCCGGTGCTGGTCACGGCCGGGTTGGGGCAGGCGACGCGGGAGGCCGCGTACGGGGCCGATCCGGCCGTACTGCTCAAGGCGCTGGCGCCTCGGGACAGTGATCAGCATCCGCCGCGCGTCCTGCTCATCGAGGAACACGCCGAGATCGCGCTCGCGTTGACGTCGACGCTGGAGCGGCGGGGGATGCAGGTCGCGCGCGCGGCGAGCGACGCCGACGCGGTGATGCTGGCGGGGCAGTTCCGGCCGAACCTCGTCGTGATGGACCTGATGCAGGTCGATCGTCGGCAGGCGGGGATTCTCGACTGGCTGCGCGCGAACGGGCAGTTGACCCGGACGCCGCTCGTCGTCTACACGGCGGCCGTCGAACAGCCCGACCTGCCCCGGCTCGCCTCCGGGGAGACGGTGCTGTTCCTCGCGGAGCGCTCGACGAGCGGTGAGGTGCAGTCGCGGATCGTGGACCTGCTGGCCAGGATCGGGACGAACTAGGTTCTGCGCGGGGGGACTTGGGGCCCCTTCGCGACGTACCTCATTTCGCGGTCAGTCTCCGGGCCGCCTCCTTGATCGACGACCTCAGCCTGTCCCGGTCCGTTTCCTCGCCGCCCGCCAGGATGCGGCTCATCTGGGGGACGACCGTCATCCAGTTGGCCAGGGAGATGATCAGGAAGAGCAGGTCGGCCGGGGGGATCGCGTCGGTGATCACGCCGCGTTCCTGGCCGTCCCGCATCGCGTCGACCTTGTGGGCGTAGTGCTCGCGGCGGGCCTGTTCGTCGGGGAGTTCGGCCGTGCCGTACTCGATGCCCTCCCAGTAGAGGAGGCGCAGGAGGTCGGGGTTGGCCGCGTGGTAGTCCATGAGGCGGTCGATCCAGCCGTCGATGTCGTCCGGGTCGACGGGGACGGCGGCGGCGAGGTCGACCATCCTGCGGCTGAGGACCTGCGTGAACAGCTCCGCCTTGTTGCCGTAGTAGACGTAGATGAGCTGCTTGTTGGCCTTCGCCTCGGTCGCGATGCGGTCGATGCGGGCGCCCGCGATGCCGTACCGGGCGAACTCGGCGACGGCGGCGGTGAAGATGCGCGCCTTGGTGGCCTCGGGGTCTCTGACTGCCATGGGATCAGGGTAGC
Source organism: Streptomyces niveiscabiei (assembly GCF_033794345.1). NCBI lineage: Bacteria > Bacillati > Actinomycetota > Actinomycetes > Kitasatosporales > Streptomycetaceae > Streptomyces > Streptomyces niveiscabiei. The sequence goes on along the minus strand of NZ_JARAYJ010000058.1, from coordinate 1,548 downwards.
GGGGGCTGTGGATAACCAACTAGTTGGTTGACAGGGAGTGAGGGGCGGCTCCAGACTGTTCACAACGTAGCCAACCAACTGGTTGGTTGCGGGATTGTCCGTACGCGAGGGAACACTCCATGTCTTCCGTGTCATCACCGCCATCGGTGTCGTCGGTGTCTTCGGGGGCGCCGGCGTCCTCGGCGCCCCAGGCCCTCCTTTTGCCGCTGCTCGCCCTCTGCACGGCCGTCACCGCCGCCAACATCTACCTCGCCATCCCGCTGCTCCCCCTCATCGCGCGGGACTTCGGGACGGCCGCCTCCTCGGTCGCGTGGATCGCGGCCGTCGCCCAGTTCGGGTACGCCACCGGGCTGCTGGTGTTCGCGCCGCTCGGGGACCGGGTGAACCGGCAGCGGATCGTGGGCGTGCTGTCGGTGGTCACGGCCGTGGCGCTCGGCGGGGGAGCGCTGGCCGGGAGCGCGGGCGTGCTCGGCGTCGCCGTGTTCCTCGCGTCCGCCGCGACCGTCGTACCGCAGCTGCTCGTGCCGTTCGTCGCCGAGCGGGCGCCCGCCGATCGCCGGGCGCGGCATGTCGCCGCCGTCGTCGCCGGGCTGTTCACCGGGATCGTCGCGGCGCGGGTGCTGGGCGGGATCGTGGGGCAGGCGTTCGGGTGGCGGTGGGCGTTCGTGGGGGCGGCCGTGCTGACGGCCGGGCTGGGGCTGGTCACGGCCTCGCGGCTGCCCCGGGAACCCCGGGTCCGCGACGAGTCCCCCCTCTTCGCCGGGCACCTCGGCATACCGGGCCTGGTGCGGCGCTCCCCCGACCTGTGGCGCGCGTGCGTACGGCAGGCCGGGATGTACGGCGCCTGGTCGGCGCTGTGGACCTCGCTGGCCCTGCTGCTGACGGGGTCCGGCTACGGCATGTCCACCGCGACGGCCGGCCTCTTCGGGCTCTTCGGCCTCACGGCCGGCGCGGTCGCCCCGCTCGCCGGGGGCCTCGTGGACCGCTTCGGCGCCGGACACGTCGTCCGCGGCGCGTACGCGCTGGCCGCGCTCGCCGTACCGCTGTTCTGGTGGGGCGGCCACGCCCTTCCGGCGATCTTCGTGGCGGCGGTGCTGATCCACCTCGCGCTGGTGGCATCCCACGTCGCCAACCAGACACTGGCCCTGACGACGACCTCGTCACCGAGCGTGGCCAACAGCGCGTACGTGGTGGCCGGGTTCGCGGGCGGGGCTACGGCCTCGGCACTGGCCGGGGTCGCGTACGGGGGGTTCGGGTGGGTCGGGGTGGTCGTGGTGGCGGGGGTTTGGCTGGGGGTGGGGTGGGGGGTGACGTCGGTACGACGGTGAGGCCGGTACGAGGGTGAGGGCTCCCCCCTCACGGACCCGCACCCGCTCCACCCCGCCTGCCGTAGCTGCGGCCAGCCGCGCCACACCCCCGCCCACCCGCACCCACTCCACCCGCCTCACCTAGCTGCGGGCAGTCGTGCCTCCCCCAGTGCCCGAAAGGCCTGGGAGGTACCCCCATGGGGCGGCACGGGTGGGCTGGGGGTCCCCCCTGCTCGAAGAG
>NZ_JARAYJ010000057.1:0-41813 GCF_033794345.1 Streptomyces niveiscabiei | reverse complement strand
GAGATCTACCGCGAACTCCCCGAAAGCGCCCCCGCACTACCCAACACCCCGAACACGCCCACCAGTTGATCCCCAACACCACGGCAAGGGACACGACCGCCGAGTTCGCGCTCGGGTGTTTTTGGGGTGCTGAGCGGCGGTATTGGCAACTGCCTGCGGGGGTCTGGACCACCGCTGTCGGGTTCCAGGGTGGGTTTACGCCGTTTCCCGTTGATGACGAGGTGCGGACCGGGTTGACCGGGCACGCGGAGACCGTGCGGGTCGTCTATGACCCCGCGCGGGTCTCCTACGAGGCGCTGCTGCGGGTTTTCTGGGAGGGGCACGATCCGACTCAGGGGTTCCGGCAGGGAAATGATGTGGGGACTCATGTGCGCTCGCTGATTTTTACGCGTACGGACGACGAGGTGGAGGCCGCCGAGTCGTCGAGGGACGCTTATCAGAAGTGTCTCGCCGAGGCGGGGTACGGGGAGATCACCACCGAGATTCTGGCGGCGGAGGAGTATCCGTTCTATCCGGCCAGTTCGCTGCATCAGCAGTATCTGGCTCATCATCCGGGCGGATACTGCGGGTTGGGGGGTACGGGGGTGACGTACCGGGCGTGAGTTTCGGTGTTCACGCTCGTCGGGTACGCGACGAGAGTCTGCCGTTCGCGCACAGGCGCGGGGAGTTGAGGTACGCCGTCGGGCGGTACTGCCCGCTCGGGTTCAACGCGACGTGGGCCTACCTCTCGGCCCTCGCACCGGACCTGCGTACGGAACCGGAGGCGCTGCCGCGTGCGCTGGCCGTCCTGGAGGAGAGCAGGGACGTATTCCTGGTCCGGGAAAGGGAGTTCGCGGCGCGGCGACGGGTCGAGAAGGCGGCGGGGCGGCGGACGCCGGGAGTTCGGGACACGGCTGCCCTGCGGGGGCCGTGCTGGCCGGGTACGGTGCCTCCGGCGCGGCTCGGGTTGATCGCGGCGGTCGCCAACCGGCATGCGGCGTTCCGGAGTTGGCGCTTTCCGGATGTTTCGGTCGAGGCGCCTCGCCTCGGTGGGCTGCACGCGCGGCTGGACGCGTGCGCGGTCGCCTACTTGGCGGAGCTCAGCCGGCAAGGGCCGGAAGCCGCGCGGGAGTTGGCCGACGTCCTCGACCGCATCGACTCGCTCACCCGGCCCGGATACGCGCCGCTGAACGCCCACCTCCTGAGCCGGCTGCGCTTCGGGCGGCTCCTCGCGTACGCCATGAGCGTGACGAACGTGCCCGGTTGACCAGCCGGAATCATCAACTCCCCTTCCTGTAGCGGTAATTCAGTTGCCCCGGCCATGCCTCGACCCCGCTAATGCACTGCATGGCCGATATCCAGGGCACCTACGACGACCTCTTCCTCGCCGTCCCCAACCTCCTCGCCCGACTGCTGGACGAGGGGGACGCGGGAGGGTCGGTCGCCGTGTTCGTGGGCGGGGAGCCCGTCGTGGACGTGTGGGGCGGGTACGCGGATGCCGCGCGCGGCGTCCCCTGGCAGCGGGACACGATCACGAACGTGTGGTCGGTGACGAAGACGATGACCGCGCTGACGGCGTTGACGCTGATCGAGCGGGGCTCACTGGACCCGGACGCCGAAGTCGCCCGGTACTGGCCGGAGTTCGGGGCGAAGGACGTCCTCGTCCGGCATGTCCTCTCGCACACCGCCGGGCTGCCCGACTGGCCGGGCACGGTGGAGGAGCTGTACGACTGGGACGCGGTCACCGCGCGGCTCGCGGGCCTCACGCCGCAGTGGGAGCCGGGTACGGAGGCGGGGTATCACTCGCTGACCCAGGGGTACCTGGTGGGCGAGCTGGTCCGGAGGATTACCGGGGTACCTCTCGGGGACTACTTCGCGACGGAGATCGCGGGACCCCTCGGAGCGGACTTCCACATCGGGCTGGCCGCCGAGCACGACCACCGGGTCGCCGCGAGCGTCCCTCCCGAGGGGGAGACGGAGGAGTACGCCGCCAGCGCGCCGGGGAGCGGCGACGGCGACTCGGCCACGCCGGGGAGCGGCGACATGGGCGTGACAGGAAGCGGCTCCTCCGACTCGCCGGGGCACACGGACCCGTCGGCCTCGACGCCGCCAGCGGCCCCGGCGTCCTCCACCGACGCCGCCCCCCGCCCGACCCCGCCCACCCCCATCCGCGTACACCACGGCAACTCCCCTTCCTGGCGCCGCGCCCAGATCCCCGCCGCGAGCGGCTACGGCAACGCCCGCTCGGTCGCCCTCGTCCAGTCCCGCCGCCTCACCGGCCCCGCCCTCGACCTCGCGCGCCGCACCCAGTTCACCGGCGAGGACCGGCTCCTCGGCATGTCCGTCCAGTACGGCCTGGGGTACGGCCTCTTCGGCAACGCCCTCGGCTGGGGCGGCTGGGGAGGCTCCCTGGTCCTGGTCGACCCGGACGCCGGTATGACGGTCGCGTACGTGACGAACCAGATGCGCCGGCCCGGCGACGACAACCGGGGCCTGGAGATCGTGACGGCGGCGTACGAGGGGCTGGGCCTCTGAGTCACCGCCTCTCCACCCGGCCCACGAGTCACCACCCCGCACCACCCGGCCCGCCGAACCCCGCCCCTCCGCCTGAACCACGAACTCACCGCCCCACCACCCGCCCCGCTGGGTTACCGTCCCTCCATGTCGCCCTCGACCAGTGCCCTCGTCGTCGCCGTCGTCGGTGTCGCCGGCACCCTCCTGTCCGGCGTCCTCGCACACAGAGGCGCGCTGCGCTCCACGTCGATGGAGCTGGAGCACGCGAGGCTGGAGCGGGAGGCGGAGCGGGACGCGGTGGAGCGGCGGGAGAACGTGGAGGCGCGCAGGGCGTCGTACGTGCAACTGAACCGGGCGATACGGGAGTTGCACCTGTTGCTGTGGCAGCACCGGGAGGCGCTGGCGGCGGGGACGGGCGACACGGCCGCTCAGACCGCCGAACGTGCGGATGCGCGGCGGGAGTTGAGGGAGGCGTACGCGACGGCGCAACTGGTCGTCACGGACGAGGTGTTGCAGGCGGCGGGCCGCATCGTGCACCAACTCAACCGCATCCACACCCAGTTGGAGCGACACGAGCAGCAGTCGCCCCGCACGCCGGAGCCCCTGGACGTGCTCCTCGAACGGCTACAGAAAGCCTCCGAGGGCCTCTACGAGGTGCGCCAGCACATGCGCCGCGACCTCGGCATCACCAACCTCCCGATCGAGCGCCCCGAGGATCACGGAGCCTCCTGACCAGGTCCCCCGCACGGACCCGCCACAAAAAGAGAGGTTAAGGTAAGCCTTGCCTTAGCGAGACCCCCTTGCCTGGGCAAGCCCCTTATGCCCCCCGGAGTACCCCCGTGCGCACGTCCAAGCCGACAGCAGTCCTGACCGCCGCCCTGATCGCAGGCACCGTCCTGGCGGGCTGCTCGACCGACTCGGACGGCGCCACCAAGGACGCCAAGGCCCCCGGCGGCGTCAACAAGGTCGCCGGCGCCCCCGAGGGCCCCGCCGCCGCGCCCGGCGCGCTCGCCGCCGGCATGGGCTCGGACGTCGCGAAGGACGGCACCTTCCCGAGGACGGTCAAGCACTACGCGGGGACTACGACGGTCAAGACGGCGCCGACGAAAATCGCCGTTCTCAGCACCGGCCAGCTCGACGACCTCCTCACCCTCGGCGTCGTACCGACCGCGTCGACGCGCGCGGCGAACGCGGGTCTAGTACCCGACTACCTGAGCGCTACGTTCCCGCAGTACAAGGCGGAGCTGAACGAGATGGCGGACGCCGGTACCCGGCAGGCCCCGAACCTGGAGTCCCTCGCGACGGCGAAGCCGGACCTGATCCTGGTCAACAAGTCCCTCGCCGACCTGTACCCGAAGCTGTCGAAGATCGCGCCGACGGTCGTCACCGCAGGCCAGGGCATCAACTGGAAGCGTGATCTCCTCCTGGTGGGGGACGCGGTCGGCAAGGGCCAGGCGGCGCGGACCCTGCTGAACGGCATCGTCGCGGACGCCAAGTCCCAGGGGGCCGGCGTCAAGGGCGACCCCACCGTCTCCATGGTCCGCTTCACCCCCGACCGCACCCGCATGTTCGGTGTCTCCTCCTTCACCGGCTCGATCGCCGTGGACATGGGACTCACCCGCCCCGCGTCGCAGCGGTTCAAGGCGATCTCGCAGGACATCAGCAGCGAGAAGATCGACACGGCGGACGGCGACTGGATCTTCTACTCGGTGCAGGGCGACGCGTCGAAGACGGACGCGGCGAGCACGGTCGCGGGCCCGCTGTGGAAGGGCATGAAGGCGGTCAAGGCGGGTCACGCGGTGCAGGTCGACGACGACCCCTGGTACCTGAACGCCGGTCCCACCGCCGCGCGCCTGGTCGTCGGGGAGCTCGCGGAGCACCTGGCCAAGTGACCCGGCGCCTGATCGTCTGGCCGGCGGCTGCCCTCGTGGTGGCCGCCGCCGTCGTGCTCAGCCTCGCCGTGGGTACTAGAGCCGTACCCCCGGCGGCGGTCCTGGACGCGTTGCTCCATCGGGGGGAGTCCCCTGACACCCTGGTAGTACGGTCGCTGCGGCTGCCCCGCACCGAGATCGGACTCACGGCCGGTGCGGCGCTGGGTCTCGCGGGGACGGCGCTCCAGGCCGTCACCAGGAATCCGCTGGCCGACCCCGGGATCCTCGGCCTCAGCCAGGGTGCGGCGGCCGGTGTCGTCACAGCGATCGCGTTCGGCTGGGCGAACGGTTTCAGCGGGTACGTGTGGTTCGCGTTCGCGGGTGCGGTCGGCGCCGCGTGTCTCGTGTACGCGGTCGCCTCGCGCGGCAGGGGTGGGGCGTCGCCGGTCAAACTCGCCCTCGCGGGGACGGCGTTGGCGGCGATGACGGCGGGCGGGACGACCGTCGTCCTCACCTCGTCGTCCGCGACGCTCGACCAGTTCCGGTTCTGGCAGGTCGGTGCGCTCAGCGGGCGGGACGCCGGCAGCGTCGTACGGATGCTGCCGTTTCTGCTGGTCGGGGCGGTGCTGGTGATGGCGTGCGCGCCGGGGTTGGATGCGTTGGCGCTGGGGGACGAGACGGCTCGGGGGCTGGGGCATCGGGTTCACCTCGTGCGGGGTGCCGCGGCGTTGGGGGCGACGCTGCTGACGGCGTCCGCTGTGGCCGCCGCCGGGCCGATCGTGTTCGTGGGGCTGGTGGTGCCGCATGTCGCACGGAGGTCGGTGCGCACGGGAGGGCATCGTTCGCTGTTGCCGCTGTCGGCGCTGTTGGGTGCGGCTCTGCTGGTGCTCGCGGATGTGGCCGGACGGGTGGTGCGGGCGCCCGCCGAGGTGCCGGCCGGGGTGATGACGGCGGTGGTCGGGGTGCCGGTGCTGGTGATGCTGGTGCGCAGGAAAAAGGCGGTGGCATGAGGCTCTCCAGCGATCCCCCTACCGGCGTACACCCTGGCTCCCTGGTAGTACGTGCCACCCCCCGCCTCTCCCTCCTCGTGCACCGGCGTTCCCTCGCCGTCGCCGCAGTACTCCTGCTCCTCCTCGGCGCCGCGATGCTCACGTCCGCCTGTCTGGGGCAGACCCTGGTACCCCCGGGTGACGTGTGGGCCGCACTCAGGGGGACGCCGGGGCCGTACGACCTGGTGGTGATGGAGCTACGGGTCCCCCGGATCGTCGTCGGCGCCCTCGTGGGGCTCGCGCTCGGTGTCTCCGGTGCCCTGATCCAGACCGTGACCCGCAACCCCCTCGCCAGTCCCGATGTGATCGGCGTCGGGCACGGGGCGGCTGCGGCGACCGTCGGTGCGCTGGCGACCGGCGCCGTGTCGTCGCCGTCCGCGATGCCCGCCGTATCCGTGCTGGGCGGCCTCGCCGCCGCGGCCCTGGTGTACGCCCTGGCCTGGCGGAACGGGTTGCAGCCGAACCGGTTCGTGCTGACCGGCGTGGGCATCGGTGTGGCCCTCTCCGCTGTGGTTCAGCTGTACCTCGCCGACAGCGAACTCGATGCGGCCGAGCAGCTCAAGCTGTGGCTGACGGGGAGCCTCAACGGGCGCGGGTGGGAGCAGGCGCGGCCCCTGGCCGCCGTACTCCTGCTGGCGCTGCCCGCGCTGGTGTGGGCGAGCCGTGCGGTGCGGCCCCTGGGGCTCGACGCGGATACCGCTGCGGGGCTAGGGGTACGGGTGAACCGGGTGCGGCTGGGGTTGACGGTCCTGGGTGTCGTACTCGCCGCCGCGGCGACCGGTGCCGCGGGGCCGATCAGCTTCGTGGCGCTCACGTCTCCGCAGCTGGCGCGCAGGCTCACACGTACACCGCAGCTGCCGCTCGTCGCGTCGGGGCTGACCGGGGCCGTCGTCCTCGTCACGGCTGATCTGGTGGCGCGGGTACTGGTACCTCCGGTGGAGATACCCGTGGGGGCGCTCACCGCGCTGGTAGGGGGGCCGTACCTGCTGTGGCTGCTGGGGAGACGGACGTGAGAAGGCCGGCCCTCCGGTAGGGGATACCGGAGGACCAGCCTCGGTGGTCATACGACCGGCGGGGTCAGATCGTCGCCGTGTCGATCACGAAGCGGTACCGGACGTCGCTGTTCACGACCCGGTCGTACGCCTCGTTGATCTCCTCCGCCGAGATCAGCTCGATCTCGGAGCCCAGGTTGTGCTCGGCGCAGAAGTCGAGCATCTCCTGGGTCTCGGCGATGCCGCCGATCATCGAACCGGCGAGGGTCTTGTTGCCGCCGATGAGGGAGAAGAGGTTGAGGGAGATGGGCTCCTCGGGGGCGCCGACGTTGACGATCGCGCCGCCGGTCTTGAGGAGGGAGAGGTAGGCGCCGAAGTTCAGCGGCGCGGAGACGGTGGACACGATCAGGTCGAAGGTGCCCGCGAGCTGCTTGAACGTGTCGGCGTCGCTGGTGGCGTAGTAGTGCGTGGCGCCGAGCTTGAGGCCGTCGTCCTTCTTGCTGAGGGTCTGCGAGAGGACGGTGACCTCGGCGCCGAGCGCGGCACCGATCTTGACGGCCATGTGGCCGAGCCCGCCGAGACCGATGACGGCGACCTTCTTGCCGGGGCCCGCGCCCCAGTGCTTCAGCGGGGAGTACGTGGTGATGCCGGCGCACAGCAGGGGCGCGGCGACGTCGAGCGCGAGGCCGTCGGGGATGCGGACGACGAAGCTCTCCTTGACGACGATCTGCTGCGAGTAGCCGCCGTACGTGGGCTCGCCGTCCTTGCCGATGGCGTTGTACGTGCCGACGTTGCCCTGCGTGCAGAACTGCTCGACGCCGGCCTTGCAGTTCTCGCACTCGCCGCACGAGTCGACCATGCAGCCGACGCCGACCCGGTCGCCGACCTGGTACTTCGTGACGCCGGGGCCGACCTCGGAGACGATGCCCGCGATCTCGTGGCCCGGGACCATCGGGAAGATGGCCGTGCCCCAGCCCTCGCGGGCCTGGTGGATGTCGGAGTGACAGATTCCGGCGAACTTGATGTCGATCTGGACGTCGAACTCGCCGACCGGGCGGCGCTCGATGGTGGTGCGGGCGAGCGGGGCCTTGGCGGCGGGTGCGGCGTACGCGGCGACGGTGGTCATGCCGTGGTTCTCCTAGCGGGGGGATGCGTCCCGGCCTGCCTTCGGGCCGGGCACGTGCACCAGCCTGCCATGGCGTCGAGCGTTCACCCAGGTCACAGCTCTGCCTACGCTCACTGTGCCTACCACTGGCGGGGACAGGATCAGGAGCGTACGACGGTAGGGGGTGGCCGATACTGGGTGTATGGACGAGGAGCGGCCGACAGGGCCGGGTGAGCCGGCCGGGCTGGACCGGCGGGCCGAGCTGAGTGAGTTCCTGCGGACCCGGCGAGCCCGGCTGAAGCCGGAGGACGTAGGACTTTCGGGGTACGGCCGGCAGCGGCGGGTACCCGGGCTGCGGCGGGAGGAGCTGGCTCAGCTCGCCGGGGTGTCCGTTGCGTATTACACGCGTCTTGAGCAGGGCAACGGCCGCAACGTCTCGGCGGAGATCCTCGACTCCATCGCGCGGACCCTGCGGCTCACCGAGGCCGAGCACGCGCACCTCATGCACCTCGCGAAGCCCAAGCAGCACAAGAAGAAGGCGGGCGGTGGGCGACCCCAGCAGGTCCGCGTCCCCCTGCACCACCTCCTCACCGCCATGGACGGTGTCCCCGCGTACATCATCGGGCGGCGTTCCGAGATCCTCGCGTGGAACCGGCTCGCCGCGGCCCTCTTCGGCGACTGGTCCGAACTGCCCGCCGCCGAGCGGAACTGGGCCCGCCTGACCTTCCTGCGCCCCGACTACCGCGACCTCTTCATCCCCTGGGAGGAGAAGGCGAGCGACATCGTCGCCACCCTGCGCTGGGAGGCCGGCTGCTATCCCGACGACCCCCGCCTGTCCGCCCTCGTCGGTGAACTCTCCGTCAAGAGCGAGGAGTTCCGCCGGCTGTGGGCCGCCCACGACGTCAAGCAGAAGAAGAACGGCGTCAAACACCTCAACCATCCGCTCGTCGGCGAACTCACCCTGTCCTTCGAGGGGTTCACCCTGGGGGCGGACCCCGAACAGACCCTGGTCACGTACCACGCGGAACCGGCCTCCCCCAGCGCGGAGGCGCTACGGCTGCTGGCGAGCTGGGGGGCGGACGCAACGCGGGTGGAACGGGCCTGAGCCCAGGGAACCGCCGGCTGCCGCTTCGCGTGTGACCACAGGAACGCGCACTCCGTTCACGCCCGGTTCCTGGAAGGGTCCCCGATGTTCCTCTCGCTGTCCGGCGGCATGTGGCTGTTGATCGCCGCCTGCGCCACGGTCGTCAACATCGTCGGCATGCGGTGGACCATCCAGGTCCCGGAGTACCGCAAGCGGCAGGTGTGGATACCGGTGATCGCGGCGATCGGGATCGGCGCGTTCGGGCTGCGCGGTGGGAGCACGCTGGGCCAGGTGCTGTTCCTCTATACGTCCGTCCTGTTCATCCCCCTCGTCCTCCTCGCACCGATCCGGGGCCGGGTCACCCGCGACCACTACCGCTGGAAGGAGGACCCGACGACGAAGGCGAGCACCGGGGTGGTGGTGTGGATTCTGGTGTCGCTGCCGGTGATGGTGTTCGTCATCGGGGGGTTGTACGGGGCGGGGCGTTAGGGGGTGGGGTCCTGGAGGGAGGCGAGGAAGGGGGTCCAGGCGGTGGCGGGGAGGAGGAGGGTGGGGCTGTGGGGGAGTTTGGTGTCTCGGACGGGGACGAGGTGGGGGAGGTTGGTGGCAAGTTCGACGCAGTCGCCGCCGCTGCCGTTGCTGTAGCTGGACTTGCGCCAGAGAGCTGCGCCGGGGAAGTCGCTGGCAACCTCGACGCAGTTCCCGCCGCTACCGTTGCTGTAGCTGCTCTTGAGCCACAGGGCGTCACTCAAGTCGATCCGGTCGCTTGCCATTTCGGTAGTCCTCTGCCGCTGCTTTGATCATGGCCAGGGACGCCTTGGGAGAACGCGCGGCGGCCCTGAGGCGATCGTACGACCTGCGGTACTCCAGGACGAGCGCCGGATCATCGATGGTGTCACCGCTGTGCAGCGCCTCCGTGTAGAACAGCGGCGGAGCATCCGGGAAGGTCATGATCTTGGCCGGGCCCGTCATGAACGGATGCGCCCCGTGGGTTCGCAGCAGGATCTGCGGAACAATTCGGCGCCGCTCGGCCAACCTCACGATCCGGTCAAGCTGCTCGGCCATCTCCAGCGGCGGGAGGATCGGGTCGGTGATCAGCAACTCGTGCAGGATCGCCCAGTACTCCGGCTTGTGGTGGTCCCTCTCGAACAGGTCGGCTCGTTCCATTCGGCCGCTGACCTTCTCCTCCACCTCTTCGTCGAGAGCCAGCGGGTGGGTCGCCAGCACAACGGCCCGCGCGTAGGCCGGAGTTTGCAGCAACCCCGGAAACAGCGTAGGCGCCCACTCCTCGATCGTCAGCGCATGCTTCTCCGCCTCCAGCACCTTCTCGAAGTACTTGGCGTGCCCCTTCCTCCTCGACTTCCGCACGTCCTCGCAGTTCCGCTCGAAGTACCCGTCCGTACCGAGCCGTTGGTCCACGTGCCGCGCCAGCTCGATCGGCATCGTCCGCTCCCCCCGCTCGATGTCACTGAGGTACGTCTTGCCGAAGAAGCTCCCGGCGAGCAGCTCCTCCAGCGACATCTCCGCCTTCTCCCGCTTCCAGCGCAACTCCTTGCCGTAGAAGGTCGGAACCCCCTCGGAACCGTCGATGTCCTTGCCTCGCGCCATGTTCCTCACCCCTTGACCGGCCCTCCGCAGCGTGCGCTGCGGACTCAAAACCCCTTTCACGGTAGCGACCAACACGACACCCTGTGAGGCATTCGTCACACACCGCACAGAAAGCGACTCCCCCACATGCCCGACAACTCCCCCTCCCCCAACGACATCCCCGCCTGCGTCGAAGAACTCCGCCAGGCCCTCGCCCTCCACAACCTCCAGTTCCCCTCCCTCGGCCTCGACATCGTCAGCTACGCGAGCCGCTACAGCCCGCCCCTCAACCTCCTCTCCCTCGGCAACTGCCCCACCACCACCGCCCTGGCCCTCGCGGCCATCCTCCGCGAGGCCGCACCCAAGTGAGCTTCGAGCACAGCTTGTTCGAGCACAGCCTGTTGGCAACGCCGAAGGCGGTGCCCGACCTCCGGCACCGCCTCCGCGAGCACTCGTACGACGTCCGCCTGTGCGCGACGGAACTGATCACGAACGTCATCGACCACGTCGGCGACGGCACCCCCGTGACGATCCGCGTCCTCCCCACGGCCCCCGGCCACACCCGCATCGAGGTCACGGACCCCGAGCCCCACAAACTCCCGATACTCCAACAGGCCACCGCAGACGCCGAGTCGGGCCGGGGCCTCGCGCTCCTCACGGCCCTCGCCCGGCGTTGGGGCGTGGAGTGGGCGGCCGGCCGCAAGACCGTGTGGTGCGAGATCAGCGACTCGTGACGACGTCACCGGTGCAGCGCGGATCGGGATGCGGCGCCACCTGATCCGCGACGGCCTCCACCCAGCGGACGCGCCGCGCATCGAGCCCCGTATCCGCGGGGACGGCGAACCAGACCCACCCGGGGAACACAGACACTGGCGATCTCATCACCCCCGGAGGACCCGGAGTAGAAGACACCGGCAGCCATAGCGCAGAGCACGGCGGCACGGCTGCGGCGACGGCCGGAAGACGGATGTGCTTCACGGCATCAACCCCACAGCCGTCGGTAGTTGGCCTCGTCGTACTTGGTGGACTCGGTGAACCGGATCTCGCCGTCGTCCACGGCGGAGGGGAGTTGGTCAGCAGAGCCGTGGCGGTCGCGGTGGCGAGCGCGACCACCGTGACAACGTTCATGGGACCGGTCGATTGGAAGGGGAACGGGAGACCGACGGTAGAAGCGGGCGGCACCCGTAAGCCGCCAGATCGTTCCGGTTCCCCCGGATGGCCGAACCCTCCAGGCGTACACCCCCCGTAGTCCTACGCCAGAGGTGTACGCCCGGACACAGCAAGGCAGTCAGGACCTCGCCTTCTCCGTCACCGTGATCCGCCCCTTCCTGATCGTCACCAGACGAGGCGCCTTCTTCGCGATCGAGGAGTCGTGGGTGACCATGATGAAGGTCAGGCCGTGCTCCTTCCACAGCGTCTCCAGGACGTCCATGATCTCGTCGCGCATGCTTTCGTCGAGGTTGCCGGTGGGTTCGTCGGCGAGCAGGACCTTCGGCTTCTTCACCAACGCCCGCGCTATCGCCACGCGTTGCTGCTGGCCGCCGGACATCTCCGAGGGAAGGTGGGCCAGTCGCTCGCCGAGGCCCACCGACTCCAGCGCCTCGGCGGCCCGTTCGCGGCGTTCCTTGACCTTGAGGCCCAGGGGGACCAACGCCGTTTCCACGTTCTCCTGGGCCGTCAGCGTCGGGATGAGGTTGAAGGACTGGAACACGAAGCCGATGCTCTCGCTGCGGACCTTCGTCAGCCGGGACTCGGGGAGTTTCGCCAAGTCCGTGCCGTCCAGGACGACTTCACCGGACGTGGGACGGTCGAGGCCGCCCAGCATCTGGAGGAGCGTGGACTTGCCGCCGCCCGTGGGGCCCTGGATGACCAGGCGGTCGCCGTCGGGGATCGTCAAGTCGACGGCGTCCAGGGCGAGTACGGCGTCCTTGCCCCGGGTGTAGCGCTTGGTGACGTTTCTGAGTTCGTACATGGCGTGCAGCAACTCCTCGGTGAGGTAAGGGGGTTGAGAAACCGACTACTCGACGCGGCGCAGCGCGTCAGCGGGACGCAGCCGGGACGCCCGCCACCCCCCGAACGCCCCGGCGATCAACCCACCGGCCACCGCGAGCCCCACGGCGAGCGCGACCGTCGAGACGCTGACCGGCGCGGTCAGCGCGACATCGAGGGTGCGCGCGGCAGCCGCACGGCCGGGACCACCGCCCCCGAAACCACCACCCCCGCCGCCCCCGAAGCCGCCACCACCCCCGTTGCCGCCGCCCAACTGGGCTTGCAGCGTAGGGCTGATGGCCGTCACGACGTACGCCCCCGCAAGGCCCAGCGCGATCCCGAGCGCACCCCCGAGCAGCCCGTTGACCATCGCCTCGCCGATCACCTGCCGGGTCACCCGCCCCGACTTCCAGCCGAGCGCCTTGAGCGTCCCGAACTCCCGCACCCGGCGGGAGACGGCGGAGGAGGTCAGCAGCCCGGCGACGAGGAACGCCGCGACGAGCACCGCGATGGACAGCCACTTGCCGACGTTGGAAGCCAGGGAGGACGCCGTGGACAGCGACCCCGACACCGTGTCCGCGAGATCCGCCGACGTCGTCACCGTCGTACCCGAGATGTTCTTCTGGATGGCCGACTTGACGGCGTCGATCTGCTGGGAGTCGGTGGCCTTGACGTAGACCGTGGTGACCTTGTCCTTCGCGTCGCCGAGGGTCTGGGCCTGGGCGAGGGGGACGTACACGTTGGCGGCGGCGTCGCCGCTGTCGGCGGTCGCGATGCCGATGACGGAGAACTTCACCGTCTTGATGGTGATGGCCGAACCGACCTTGAGTGACTTCTCCTTGGCGTAGGACGCGTCGACGACGGCGACCTTCGCGTTCGTCTCGGACGTCGTGAACGTCCGCCCGCTGGTGATCTTCGAGGAGGTCAGCGGCCCCAACTCCGGCTTGGCGACGTCGGTTCCGTACACGGAGTAGTTGTTGACGTCGAAGTCGGCGCCCCCGCCCCGGACTTCACCCTGCGGCTGACCACCACCGGCGCCCCCACGACCGCCTTCACCGCCACCCTGCTGGAACTGCCCCCGCGTGAACTGCCCGTCCACCTTGACGACTTGGAGGCTGAGCCCGCCCACCGCATCGGCGACGCCGCTCTGCTTGCCGACCTGCGTGACGGTCGAGGTGGCGAGCGTCTGGAAGCCGCGCACCATGACGACGTCGCTGCTCTGCGACGCGTCGCTGTCGCCGTCCTGCGCGTCGAACTGGAAGCGCGGGCGCTGGGCGCCGGTGCCGCCGGCGGCTGCCGCCTTGGTGACGGTCATGTCCGTGCCGAGGCCGTACAGCGACTGGAGGACCTTGTCCTGGGCCTTGCCCATGCCGGAGGACACGGAGTTGACCACGATGACCAGCGCGATGCCCAGCGCGAGCCCGGAGGCGACGACGAGGGCCGCCTTTCTGCGGCGGCGCAGCTCGCGCCTCAGGTAGGTGAAGAACATGCGCCGAAAAGTAGGGACGGCGTGTGATGACTCGATAAGCCGCGCATAAGAGCCGGATGAGAAGGCCGCGCCGAAGCCCCCGTGCGCCAACTCGCCGACGCCGCAACCCCTTTCAGAAACGCCGATGCCGCCCCCGGCGAGGGAGGCGGCACCGGTCGAGCCGTATGACGAACCGTCAGACCGCGGACCCGGCCTTCCAGTCGGCCCAGCTCATGTTCCAGCCGTTCAGACCGTTGTCCGGCGCGACAGTCTTGTCACCGGTGTTCTGCACGACCACGACATCCCCGACGATCGAGTTCGTGTAGAACCAATACCCGGCCGTACCCGTGTCGTTGGCGCCCTTCGTGTCCGAGAGACCCACACACCCGTGACTGGTGTTGGTGCTGCCGAAGATGGACTTCGCACCCCAGTAGTTGCCGTGGATGAACGTCCCGGAGTTGGTCAGCCGGATGGCGTGCGGCACGTCCTTGATGTCGTACTCGCCCTTGCCGTCGTCGTCGGTGAAGCCCACGGTCGCGCCGTTCATGCGCGTCTCCTTGAACTTCTCCGACATCACCATCGTGCCCTCGTACGTCTTGTTGTCGGGCGAACCGGCGGAGATCGGGATGGTCTTGATGGTCTTGCCGTCCTGCGTGACCTTCATCTGCTTGGTCTTCGCGTCGACGTAACTGACCTGGTTGCGGCCGATCTTGAAGGTGACGGTCTTCTGCTGGACGCCCACGACGCCCGGCGCGCCCTCGACCCCGTCGAGCGCGAGCTTCAGCGTGACGGTGGAGTTCTCCGTCCAGTACTGCTCGGGGCGGAAGTCGAGGCGGTTGGCGCCGAACCAGTGGCCGACGACCTCCTGACCGCTGCTGGAGGTGACCGTGATGCCCTTCTGGACGGCGGCCTTGTTGGTGATCGACTTGTTGAAGTTGATCGAGACGGGCATGCCCACGCCGACCGTGGAGCCGGAGTCCGGCGTGAAGTTGCCGATGAAGCTGTTGGCCGGGGAGACGGTCGTGAACGACGCGTTCTCGTGGGCGACGCGGCCCTCGGAGTCCTTGGCCTCGGCGGCGACCTTGTACGTGGTGGAGCGCTCCAGCTGGTCGCTGGGCTTCCAGGTCAGCTTGTCGGCGGAGAGCTCGCCCTTGACGGCCGTACCGTCGGAGGTGGTCATCGTGACCGCCGTGAGCGTGCCCTTGCTGACCGTGACGGCCGCGGAGTTGTTGATGGAGGCGTTGGCGGAGCCGTCCGCGGGCGTGATCTTGATGTCCGCGACGGACGCCTTCTGGGCCGCCGCCTCGTCGGCCTTGGCCTGCGAGGACTCGCCGCTCCCGCCGCCGGAGGCGTCGTCGTCGCCACCGGAACACGCGGAGAGCACCAGGACCCCCCCGAGCAGTACGGACGCGGCCCGCAGACCCTTGCGCCGCTTACTGTTCGCTATCACTCGCTTCTCCATACGTTGCCGATTACCCGGAACCCGGACGTCCCCGTATCCCCGAGGGCTTCCCCAATCCCCGGGACCCTCTTGTCTGTTAACGCTTCAACCGCCGTCCCGCGTTCCACACGTTCCCGTCGTGTGAGCACGCCCACGTCCTCGCGGCCGAAGCAACACTGCCTGAGACGACGAAACCCCGGACGCGGTTTCCGTCCGGGGCCGCGGATCTCACTGATTCCCCAGGACGCTCAACCGTTACGGTCCATGGCGTCGTCCTCCTCGTCATCATCCTCGTCGAGGTCCCATTCCGGCGAATCGGGGTCGTAGTCGATGCGCTCGGTGGACCAGGACGCCTGGACGAGTTCCGCTCCCGGCACCCCGCTGACCAGGCCGAACGGGTCGACGAGGTAGGCGAGCGCCTCAGCGGTGTCTTCCGTCACAGCGCTCTCGGCGTGCGCGCGCTCGGCGTCCGGGAGCTCCGGATCCTCCGCGAGCCGCTCCAGCGCGGCGCTGGTCACGGCGCCTTCGTCATCGAGTTCCAGCACGATATCCACGCGAAGGCGGACAAAGCGCGAGGTTTCTTCAGTACTCATGCCGGGAGCGTACGATCTCTCTCCCCCGTGACTTTCCCGTGACCCTCGCCTTTCACTAAGCTCGCCCCCACGGCCATTCTCCAGCGCACAAGGAGATCGATATTCCGTGTCTTCCGCCCGCCGCCCCCTGCTGACCGCCACCGCCGCGGGGACTCTCCTGTGCGCCCTGTGGTTCGTCCCGTCCGCCAAGGCCGATACGGTCACCCCGGACGCGCCGGCGTCGCCGCACAGCACCTCCCAGCAGGCGCGTGCCGTACCCGCCGCGGATTCCTCCGGCGCGCAGCTCGCCGACACCGGGAGTTTCGACACGACGCCGTACGTCGTCGGCGGGAGCGTTTTCCTCACATTGGGTGCGGGATTCGTGCTTTATTCGGTTCGCCGGGAACGCCTCGATTTTTGAGTCGGATTTGACGCCCACTTGGCCGAAACTTCATAGTTCGCTGTCATGAACAGAACGTGGGGGGTGCGGCTGTCCATGACGGCCGCCGCGAGCGCGCTCTCGCTCGCATTCATGACCGGTTGTTCGTCGGACTCCGGTGAGAGCAAGAAGGACACGGCCGCGGACGCGAAGGCGACGCCGACGGCCGCTGCCGCGCCGACGGCGAAGGCGGTCACGGCGGCGGAGCTGGAGAAGCTGCTGCTGGCGGCGGGCGACGTCAAGGGGTACAAGGTCAGCCCGGGGGACGACACCCTGCCCAAGGGCAAGTCCGAGGTGAAGACCGACAAGGCCGAGTGCGCGCCGCTGGCCTGGGCGAACACCGCCCTCCCGCCGGGTGACACGACCGCCGCGGCGAGCAACACCGTCTCGTCGGACAAGCCGACCGACGCCCCCACCAAGCTCGACGTCAGCGCCCTGCTCGGTGTCGACATGACGTGGGTGGGCCTGTCCTCCTACGACGGCGACGGCGCCGAGAAGGCCATGAAGACGGTCTCCGAGGCCATCACCACCTGCGCGAGCGGCTTCACCATCTCCGGCGCCGAGGACGGCGCCAGCAAGATCACCAAGGTCGCCTCCGAGAAGGGGACCGGCGGCGGTGACGAGGCGCTGGCCTTCTCCGAGAACGTCAGCATGGACGGCGCGGGCACCGCCGTCTTCCACACCGAGGTGATCCGCAAGGGGAACACCGTCGCGACGTTCTACACGCTCGACTTCGGCGCCTTCGAGACCGGCCAGATGCCGAAGGTCCCGGCCGCGATCATCACGGCCCAGCTCGCCAAGCTGAAGTAACCGGGTAGTACCAGTACCCAGGCAGTACGGGCCCCTGCCCCTCATCTGTACGAGGGACAGGGGCCCAACCCTTGTACTACCCCCCTACCGCAGCGCCCCCGTCACCTTCTCCACCGCCTCCACGAGCCCCCCGCCGCGCACGAACGCGTCGGCAGCGGCCAGGTCCGGCGCGAGGAACCGGTCCGGCCCGGGCCCCTGGACACCCGCCCCGCGTACGGCCTCGACGACGGCCCGCGTCGCGGGCGCCGGCGTGAGGCCCTCGCGCAGCTCCACCGCCCGCGTCGCCGCGTACAGCTCCACCGCGATCACCCGCGTCAGATTGTCGACGGCCGTCCGCAGCTTGCGCGCCGCCGACCACCCCATCGACACGTGGTCCTCCTGCATCGCCGAGGACGGGATGGAGTCGGCGGACGCCGGTACGGCGAGCCGCTTCAACTCGCTGACCAGCGCCGCCTGCGTGTACTGGGCGATCATCAGCCCGGAGTCGACGCCGGCGTCGTCCGCGAGGAACGGCGGCAGCCCGTGGCTGCGGTTCTTGTCGAGCAGCCGGTCGGTCCGCCGCTCGGCGATGGACGCGAGGTCGGCGGCGGCGATGGCGAGGAAGTCGAGGACGTAAGCGACGGGCGCGCCATGGAAGTTGCCGTTGGACTCGACCCGGCCGTCGGGCAGGACGACGGGGTTGTCGACGGCCGACGCCAGCTCCCGTTCCGCCACGAGGCGCGCGTGCGCGATCGTGTCCCGCCCGGCCCCGGCGACCTGCGGAGCGCACCGCACGGAGTACGCGTCCTGGACGCGCGGCGCGTCGTCCTGGTGGTGCCCGGTCAGCCCCGAACCCTCCAGTACGGCCAGCATGTTGGCGGCCGAGTCGCCCTGGCCGGGGTGCGGGCGGATCGCGTGCAGCTCGGGCGCGAGGACCTTCGCGGAGCCGAGGAGCGCCTCCAGGGAGAGGGCCGCGGTGATGTCGGCGGCCTTGTACAGGGCGTCGAGGTCGGCGAGCGCCATGAGCAGCATGCCGAGCATGCCGTCGGTGCCGTTGAGGAGCGCGAGGCCCTCCTTCTCGCGTAGCTCCACGGGCGTAATACCGTGCGCCGCGAGCAGCTCGGCGGCCGGGCGTACGGTGCCGTCGGGGCCCTCCGCTTCGCCTTCGCCCATGAGGGTCAGGGCGCAGTGCGAGAGGGGGGCGAGGTCGCCGGAGCAGCCGAGGGAGCCGTACTCGTGGACTACCGGGGTGATACCGGCGTTCAGGATGTCCGCCATGGTCTGGGCGACCTCGGGGCGTACCCCGGTATGACCCGAGCAGACCGTCTTCAGCCGCAGGAACATCAGCGCCCTGACGACCTCCCGCTCCACGCGCGGGCCCATCCCGGCGGCGTGCGAGCGGACGATGTTGCGCTGGAGCTGGGTGCGCAGCTCCTGGCCGATGTGCCGGGTGGCCAGCGCGCCGAACCCGGTGGACACCCCGTAGACCGGCTCCGGCTTGGCCGCCAGCGCGTCCACGATCTCGCGCGCCGCCGCGAGCGCCGCGACCGCCTCGGCCGACAGCTCGATCCGGGCTCCGCCCCGGGCCACGGCGAGAACGTCGGACGCGGTGACCCCGGTGGTCCCCACCACCACAGTGTGCATATCCATATTCAGGAGCGTACGCATTGAAGAAGGCGCTGTCACCACCGGAGCGCTGTTTCACCCCTTACCCGTGCGGTCGCCCCGGAAGCGGCGGCGTTCGGCGCCGGTAGGGGGCGGGGTGTCCGCCAGAAGTACGACGGGGTCCTCGGGTCCCTTGCGGCCCGCGACCACCGGGTACGCGGCGCGTTCCGCCTTCGCCCGGTACTGGGCCGCGTCCGCGAGCCGGAAGAGGCGGCGGGCCGTACGGATCGGGCCGATCGGGTCCGCCGTGGACGCGACGCCGCAGGCCACGCCCTCGCCGAGGTCCAACTCGCCCGCCCTGCGGCACAGTTCGGCTGCCGCCGAGACGACCTCGTCCGCCGTCGGGCCCACCGCGAGGAGGCAGAACTCGTCGCCGCCGAGGCGGGCCGCCAGCGTGCCCGGGAGCATGGCTCCGCAGAGGGACAGGACCGAGCCGAACCGTTCCAGCAGGCGGTCACCGACCGCGTGGCCCTTCGTGTCGTTCACCTTCTTCAGGCCGTTCAGGTCGCACACGACGAGGCTGACCGTCACCCCCTCCGCCCGGTGCCTCTCGACCGCCTCGTCCAGGCGGACGTCCACGGCCCTGCGGTTCGCGAGGCCCGTCAGCGCGTCCGTGAACGCCAGGCGGCGGGCCTCCTCCAGGCGTTCCGTCTGCGCCAGGCCCGCGGCGACGACCGAGGCGAGGACGGTCGCGAAATCCGCGTCCGCCCGCTCGAAGGGGGGTACCCGGGTAGGTCTCGCGACGTACAGCTCGCCCCACGCCCTGCCGTTCAGGACGATCGGGGCGACCACACAGGAACCCCGGCCCCTCCGCCGTAGCGCCGCGACGCGCTGGTGCACGTAGCCCGGTCTGCCCGTCGTCGGACCCTCCGCCGTCTCCACCCACGCGTTCGGCCCGCCGCCGGTGGCCCAGCGTTCGTGCAGGAACTCCGCGATCTCCGGGAACTGGTGGACCGGGTACGACTCCGACTCGGGGTACTGCTCCTCGTCCGGGGCCCTGTCCCCCACGTTCACCAGTACCCGTAGCCGGCCCAGCTCCCGCTCCCAGACGGAGAGGGCCGCGAAGGTTCCGGACAGGGCGTGGCGCGCGCCGTCCGCCGCGGCGGTCCAGGTGTCCCTGGGGGTGCGCGCGGCTGCGAGTCCCTGCGCGAGCTTCACCACTGCCGCGAGGTGTCTTTCGTCGCCCATTCGTTCAGGCTAGGGATATTTGGGGTGAAAGGGGGGTTCGGGGCGGTCCGAGTGGGGGGTTCCGAGGGATTCGGGGTGCGGCGCCGTCGCGGCTGGTCGCGCCCACGCGGCGGAGCCGCGAATCGATACAGCCCCGCGCCCCTGAAAACACTTCACTCGCCCGGCCATACCGGCTTCCTCTTCTCGTTGAACGCCCTCACCCCCTCCGCCCGGTCCCCCGAGAACGCCACCGTCCGCCACGCCGCGTCCTCCACCTCAAGCCCCGCCCTGATGTCCAAGCCCTGCCCCAGCCGCAGCGCCTTCTTCGCCGCCCTCAGTCCCACGGGCGAGTTCGCGGCGATCCGGCCCGCCAACGCCAGCGCCTCCTCCCGCGCCCTCCCCTCCTCCACCAGGACGTCCACCAGCCCCAACTCCCGTGCCTCCGCCGCCTCCACGCGCCGCGCCGAGAAGATCAGCTCGGCGGCGCGGGCCGCTCCCACCCGGCGGGGCAGCAACTGCGTACCCCCGCCCCCCGGAATCACCCCCACCGACACCTCCGGCAACCCCACCACCGCAGTCCCGTCGGCCACGATCACGTCGCAGGACAGGGCGAGTTCGAAGCCGCCGCCCAGGGCGAAGCCGTTGACCGCGGCGATCGCCGGGACGGGGAGGTCGAGGACGGCCGTGTACGCGGCGCGGGTCGTCGGGCGTTGCAGGCGCAGGTCCGTGTCGGTGAACGAGTTGCGCTCCTTGAGGTCGGCGCCGACGCAGAACGCGCGGTCGTTGGACGACGTGAGGACCACGACCCGCACCTCGGGGTCTACCCCCAGAGAGCTACACGCGGCGGTGATGGCACGGGCCATGTCCGTGGAGACCGCGTTCATCGCCTTGGGCCGGTCCAGCACCAGTTCCGCCACGTGCCCGTCGGCCTCACGGCGGACCAGGACATGCTCGCCGAACCGTTCCTCGCTGCTCATGGCATCCTCCGGGGTCACATCGTTAACGGCGGTTAACCACCTCGTCCGGGGCGATCATCGCAGTACATCCCCCGCCCGGGGAAGGGCGGCGGGTTCGGACTCCGACTACCCGTTCGAGTGACATACCTCCGGACCACGGCCACCCCTCCCACCCCGCCGCGTACCGTCGCTGCGGCCCATCGGGAGGGGACATGTACGAGGGAGACGATCCGGCGACGACCCGCACAGGGGCGTTCCGCGCCCGGGGACGGCATCGGCGCCCCCGGCCCCGCAAGGTGGTCCTCGCGGCGGGCGGACTGGCGTTCGCGGCGGGGGTGCTGGGGCTGCTGCGGGTGGTGCCGGACGGGGGCGGTGGGGGTACGCCGGGGGTACGGGCGGGTGAGGCCGGTCGGGAAGGGTACGCGGATGGCGTCACCGACCTCGCGACGAACGCGGCACCGGTCCCCTCGGGTGCGGCCAGTGATACCCGCCGTACTTCAGGGGGAACCGTCTCCAAGATTCCGGACCCTCGCAGTACCCCCGGTACCTCCGGCGTACCCCGCCCCACGGCATCCACGGCCTCCACCGCCTCTACGGCCTCGCAGCGGCCTCCCTCTCAGGAGCTACCGGTACCCCCTGCCCCGACCCCTGATACGCCCACCCGCACCACGTCCCCCGCGCCGACCCCTACCCCCACGGTCGTACCCCCCGAGAGCCACACCCCGAGTACTGCTCCCACCCCCGACGCCCCCCAC
The DNA here is from genome assembly GCF_033794345.1 of Streptomyces niveiscabiei. Lineage (NCBI taxonomy): Bacteria > Bacillati > Actinomycetota > Actinomycetes > Kitasatosporales > Streptomycetaceae > Streptomyces > Streptomyces niveiscabiei. The sequence continues at coordinate 20,391 of NZ_JARAYJ010000057.1, read as the reverse complement.
GACATCTGCATACCGGTCATCGGCCTCTGCGTGGACACGCCCTTCATCGAGCCGACCCCCTGAGGCCCCCTGGACCCCTTCAGCGCTCCTCGTCCCCCCCGTCCCGCCTGCTCAGCAGCCACGGTTCCACCACGCCCAGGCCCCGCACCGGGCGCTGCCACATCGGCTGGAGCGCGAAGCGGTACGCCGGGGGCTCCTCCCCCTCCTTCTCCGCCGTCGCCGCCTCCTCCGCGGCCTGCGCCTCCGAGGCGGGCGCGTCGCCACCGCGGATCAGGTCCTCCGCGAACGCCGAGTCCACGAGGACCGCGTCCCGGGGGGCTATGGAGGTGAGGCGGGAGGCGAGGTTGACGGTCGTACCGAAGACGTCGCCCATCCGGGTGGTGACCGTGCCGAAGGCCATGCCGACGCGGAGTTCCGGCATCGTCTCGTCGTTCGCCATCGTCTCGATCAGGCGCAGGCCGATCTCCGCGGCCGTACCGGCGTCGTCCGCCGCGTACAGGACCTCGTCGCCCAGCGTCTTGATCAGCCGGCCGCCGTGCGCGGCGACCAGGTCGGCGGCCGTCGTCTCGAACGCCTCGACCAGTTCGCCGAGTTCCTCCTCCTCCATGCGGCGGGTCAGCCGCGTGAACCCGACGAGGTCGGCGAAGCCGACGGCGAGCCGCCGGTCCACCATCTCCTCGTCGTCCGCCGTCTGCACGACGCGGCCCGCCGACGCGGCGAGCTGGCGGCGCCAGACGTACACGAGGAACTCCTCCAGCTCGGGCAGGAGCAGCTCGACGATCGGGTACGTGACCTCCGTGCGGGTCATGCCCGGCTCCGGGGGCTCGGTCAGGCCCTCCAGGAACGAGTCGATCTGCCACTCCGCCAGCCGGGCGGTCGTCTGGCCCGTCGAACGGGCCACCTGTACGGCCATCGCCTCGCTCAGCAGGCCCGCCTCCACGAGGCCCGCGAGGCGGCGCAGGGCCAGGACGTCCGCCTCCGTCAGCGCCTTCGCCTGGCCGATGTCCGCGAAGCCCATCGCGCGCCAGAACCTCGACGCCAGCTCCATCGACACGCCCGCGCTGCGGGCCGCCTGGAACGGGGTGTAACGGCGCTCCGCACCCAGGATCAGGCCCTCCAGGCGCAGCGCGAGGGGGTCCTCGCCGGGGTCGGCAGCGTCCTCGCCCACGTCGGGGCCGGTGTCGTCGACGGTCACGCCTGCTGCCTTTCCGGTCTGCCACGGTCAGGTATCGACCGGGGTCAACTTTACGGCAGATGTGCGGTAGCTCACGCTGGGAAGGGGAACCGGGGGGACAGTGAACGCCGGGTTTCTGGTGGCCGGTGTCGGTGTGGGCCAGGGGGCTACCCCCTACGCCGGCCTCAGATGCACGATGTCCCCCGCCCCTACCGGCTCCTTCACCCCCTCCTCCGTCGCCAGGACCAGCCTGCCGTCCCCGTCCACCGCAACCGCCTCCCCCACCACCGACCTCTCCCCCGGCAACTCCGCCCGCACCGTCCTGCCCAGCGTCGCGCAACCCGCCGCGTACGTTTCCTGGAGGCCGCTCGCCATGGGGTCGCCCTCTGCCTCGCGCCATTTGCCGTACCACTCCTCCAGGGAGCGGAGTACGGCCCTCAGGAGGGGGTCGCGGTCCGTGCTCACCGCTCCGGCGAGGGCCAGCGAGCCCGCCTGGGGTACGGGGAGTTCGTCAGCCTTGAGGGTGATGTTGATGCCTACGCCGATGACCACCGCGTCCTTGCCCGCGCGCTCCGCGAGGATGCCGCCCGCCTTGCGTTCCTCGCCCCCGACCTTTACCAGCAGGTCGTTGGGCCATTTCAGGGACGTGTCCACCCCGGCCGACCTCGACAGCCCCGTCGCGACGGCCACGCCGGTCAAGAGGGGAAGCCAGCCCCAGCGGTGGACCGGTACCTGAGAGGGACGCAGGAGGACCGAGAAGAAGAGGCCCGAGCGCGGCGGAGCCGTCCAGCGGCGGTCCAGGCGGCCCCGCGCCGCGGTCTGCTCCTCGGCGATGAGGACCGTGCCCTCGGCCGTCCCGTCGGCGGAAGACGCGAGGTCCGTGTTCGTGGACCCCGTCTGCCGGACCACACGGACCTCCCGCCACAACCCACCCTCGCGGATCAGCCCCCGGCGGAGCGCTGTCACGTTCAGCGGGGGGCGTTCGAGGTCGGACCAGGGGCTCGGGTCTGCGGCGTCGCGGGGTGTCATACCACCCACCCTAGGTGTGGCCAACGCCGCACTGCTGACCCGTAGGCGCACCACTACTCTACGAACGAGTAACCGTCCCCCTCTTGAGCAGGCAGGGAGCCGCATCCCGATGTCCGAGCCGGAAACGCGTCACGAGATCGACATCCACACGACCGCGGGGAAGCTCGCGGATCTCCAGCGCCGGGTAGAGGAGGCGACGCACGCCGGGTCGGAGCGGGCTGTCGAGAAGCAGCATGCGAAGGGCAAGCTGACGGCCCGTGAGCGGATCGAACTCCTGCTGGACGAGGGCTCGTTCGTCGAGCTGGACGAGTTCGCCCGGCACCGCTCGACCAACTTCGGCCTGGAGCGGAACCGGCCGTACGGCGACGGGGTCGTCACCGGGTACGGCACGGTCGACGGCCGTCCGGTCGCCGTGTTCTCGCAGGACTTCACCGTGTTCGGCGGCGCGCTGGGCGAGACGTACGGCCAGAAGATCGTGAAGGTCATGGACTTCGCGCTGAAGACGGGCTGCCCGGTGATCGGGATCAACGACTCGGGCGGCGCGCGCATCCAGGAGGGGGTCGCCTCGCTGGGGGCGTACGGGGAGATCTTCCGGCGTAATACCCATGCCTCCGGGGTCATCCCCCAGATCAGCCTGGTCGTCGGCCCGTGCGCGGGTGGAGCGGTCTACTCGCCGGCGATCACCGACTTCACGGTGATGGTCGACCAGACCTCGCACATGTTCATCACGGGCCCGGACGTCATCAAGACGGTGACCGGCGAGGACGTCGGCTTCGAGGAGCTGGGCGGCGCGCGGACGCACAACTCCGTGTCGGGCGTGGCCCATCACATGGCCGGGGACGAGAAGGACGCCGTCGAGTACGTCAAGCAGCTGCTGTCGTACCTGCCGTCCAACAACCTCTCCGAGGCGCCGGTCTTCCCCGAGGAGGCCGATCTCGCCGTCACCGACGAGGACTTGGAGCTCGACACCCTCGTCCCGGACTCCGCGAACCAGCCGTACGACATGCACACAGTCGTCGAACACGTCCTGGACGACGCGGAGTTCTTCGAGACGCAGCCGCTGTACGCGCCGAACATCCTCACCGGGTTCGGGCGGGTGGAGGGTCAGCCGGTCGGGATCGTCGCCAACCAGCCGATGCAGTACGCCGGTTGCCTGGACATCAAGGCGAGCGAGAAGGCCGCGCGGTTCGTGCGGACCTGCGACGCGTTCAACATCCCGGTGCTCACCTTCGTCGACGTCCCCGGCTTCCTGCCCGGCGTCGACCAGGAGCACGACGGCATCATCCGCCGGGGCGCCAAGCTGATCTACGCGTACGCGGAGGCGACGGTCCCCCTCATCACCGTCATCACCCGCAAGGCGTACGGCGGCGCGTACGACGTGATGGGGTCCAAGCACCTCGGCGCCGACCTCAACCTCGCCTGGCCGACCGCGCAGATCGCCGTCATGGGCGCGCAGGGCGCCGTCAACATCCTGCACCGGCGCACGATCGCCGAAGCGGAGGCCAACGGCGAGGACGTCGAGGCGGTGCGCGCGCGCCTCATCCAGGAGTACGAGGACACCCTCCTCAACCCGTACATCGCCGCCGAGCGCGGGTACATCGACGCGGTGGTCATGCCGTCGGACACGCGGCGGCACGTCGTACGCGGGCTGCGGCAGCTGCGGACGAAGCGGGAGTCGCTGCCCCCGAAGAAGCACGGCAACATCCCCCTCTAGAGCCAGCCGATCAGGAGCCGCTGTGAACATCAAGGTCGTACGGGGGAACCCGACCCCGGAGGAGTTGGCCGCCGCACTCGCGGTGGTCCGGGCCAGGGCGTCGGTAGTACCTGAGACCGACGCCCCCCGGGTGAAGGACGCGTGGTCGGACCCGGCGCGGATCGCCGAGCGGGGCGTGCCCCGGGCGGGGGCCACGGCGTGGGCGCGGACGTACTGGCCGAAGTGACCAGACGGGTGTGACCCGGTAAGCGGAAGACTTGAGTACTAGTACTCAGGTCTTCTCCACCTTTCCGTCGCACCCTGGACATCATGCTGTGGTCCGACCCTGAGAACGAACCCCCCAAGGAACTGCGCGACATGCAGGTCATGTTGCGCAGACTGGGGTTCCTCATGGCGGCGGCCATGGTGCTGGCGATGTTCGTGATCGGCCTGAGATGAGGCGCCGAACCGTCACGGATACGCTGATTCCCATGACTCGCCGCTTGATCCTCGCCTCCCAGTCCCCGGCCCGCCTCAAACTGCTGCGGGACGCCGGCTTCGCGCCCGAGAAGATCGTGAGCGGCGTCGACGAGGACGCGATCACCGCCCCCACCCCCGCCGAGCTGGCGCGGGCCCTCGCGGAGGCCAAGGCGTCCGTGGTCGCCGCCCGCCCGGAGGCCAAGGGGGCGGTGGTGATCGGCTGCGACTCGGTCCTCGACCTCGACGGCGAGGCGCTCGGCAAGCCCGCCGACGCCGAGGAGGCCACCGCCCGCTGGAAGTCGATGCGGGGCCGCGCGGGCACCCTCCAGACCGGGCACTGCGTGTACGCCGACGGCCGCTGGACGTCGGCCGTCGCCTCCACGGTCGTCCGCTTCGGCGAACCGACGGACGACGAGATCGCGGCGTACGTCGCGACGGGCGAACCCCTTTACGTCGCCGGGGCGTTCACGCTCGACGGCCGCTCGGCGCCGTTCATCGACGGCATCGACGGCGACCACGGCAACGTGATCGGCCTGAGCCTGCCGCTCGTTCGCCGGTTGCTCGGCGAACTGGGCATCGGCATCACGGAGTTGTGGGCACCGACGGAGGCGTGAGGGGCCCCGGGTTCCCCTCGGACTTCGGCGCGCCGTCCTCGTACCCCACCCCGTCGTGCGTCATCAGCAGCAGCACGATCAGGGCCATGACCACGATCATCGAGGCGAAGGCCGTCGCGCCGGCCAGGCCCCAGGCGACGGCGGCCAGCAGGCCGTGGACGACGGCCGCGCTGATCAGCAGGACGCGGCCGAGGCCCGCCGGGCGGTGGCCGCGGATCGCGACCAGGAGCGCGACGAGCGCGCAGAAGGCGAAGTAGGCGGCGAAGACGAAGCCGGAGATCTTCGAGGAGTTCGCCATCACGTCCGGGTCGAGGCCCGCGAGGGACATGTGCTGGCGGCCGACGAGCGTCCCGAGGATCCAGTTCAGGAGCGCGACGCCGAACGCCTCCGCGAGGAGGACGACCGCGACCACCCATGCCACCGGCCTGCGGACCATCGTCACCACCTGCTTTCGACCCGTGCTGGAGCGATTCTGCTCCTACCCGACGTACGTTCGGGCCATCAGGAACGCTACTGACTGGTAAAGCTCAGGACAATGGTTCGTGCCGGCGCAAAGATCCGGAGCGCCGTTCGTAGGGACCCGACAAAGAAACGGAGTGGGCCGCAGCACGCCTTCACAGAGACCTTGACCACATGGGCGGGCTAGGGTTTTCCGAGGAGTCCTGCGTACGGCCGTACAACAAGGGATTTCGCGGGTCGAGCGAGCCTGGCGTCACGCTCTGTGTGGGCAAGCTCACCTTTGGGGACGGGTCGATGCGCCGTGTCGGCAGTCCCTAAACTCGGCTTGTTTCCAGGAGGGAGCCTCAATCGTGCGCAAGGTGCTCATCGCCAACCGTGGCGAAATCGCAGTCCGCGTGGCCCGCGCGTGCCGGGATGCCGGTATCGCCAGCGTGGCCGTCTACGCCGACCCGGACCGGGACGCGCTGCATGTCCGCGCCGCGGATGAGGCGTTCGCCCTGGGCGGTGACACCCCGGCGAGCAGCTATCTCGACATCGAGAAGGTGCTGAACGCGGCCCGGGAGTCCGGCGCGGACGCCATCCACCCCGGGTACGGGTTCCTGTCCGAGAACGCCGACTTCGCGCAGGCCGTCCTCGACGCGGGCCTGGTCTGGATCGGCCCGCCGCCGCAGGCCATCCGCGACCTCGGTGACAAGGTCGCCGCCCGGCACATCGCCCAGCGCGCGGGCGCGCCGCTCGTCGCGGGTACGCCCGACCCCGTCTCCGGCGCCGACGAGGTCGTCGCGTTCGCCGAGGAGCACGGGCTGCCGATCGCGATCAAGGCCGCGTTCGGCGGTGGCGGGCGCGGGCTGAAGGTCGCCCGTACGCTCGAAGAGGTGCCGGAGCTGTACGAGTCCGCCGTGCGCGAGGCCGTCGCCGCCTTCGGGCGCGGGGAGTGCTTCGTCGAGCGCTACCTCGACAAGCCGCGGCACGTCGAGACGCAGTGCCTCGCCGACTCGCATGGCAACGTCGTCGTCGTGTCCACGCGTGACTGCTCGCTCCAGCGGCGCCACCAGAAGCTCGTCGAGGAGGCGCCCGCGCCGTTCCTGACGGACGCTCAGGTCGCCGAGCTGTACTCGTCGTCCAAGGCGATCCTCCGCGAGGCCGGCTATGTCGGCGCCGGTACCGTCGAGTTCCTCGTCGGGCTCGACGGCACGATCTCCTTCCTGGAGGTCAACACCCGTCTCCAGGTGGAACATCCGGTCACCGAGGAGGTCGCCGGCATCGACCTCGTCCGCGAGATGTTCCGCATCGCCGATGGCGAGGAACTCGGCTACGGCGACCCCGAACTGCGGGGCCACTCCTTCGAGTTCCGCATCAACGGCGAGGACCCCGGCCGCGGCTTCCTGCCCGCGCCGGGCACGGTGACGACGTTCGCGCCGCCGTCCGGACCCGGGGTGCGCCTCGACGCGGGCGTCGAGTCCGGGTCGGTCATCGGGCCCGCGTGGGATTCGCTCCTCGCCAAGCTCATCGTCACCGGCGCCACCCGCGAACAGGCCTTGCAGCGCGCGGCCCGTGCGCTGGAGGAGTTCCAGGTCGAGGGGATGGCCACGGCGATTCCCTTCCACCGTACGGTGGTTCGCGACCCGGCGTTCGCCCCCGAACTCACCGGCTCCAGCGAGCCGTTCACCGTCCACACGCGGTGGATCGAGACCGAGTTCGTCAACGAGATCCCCGCGTTCTCGGCGCCGGCCGACACGGAGGCCGACGACGACGCCGACCGCGAGACCATCGTCGTCGAGGTGGGCGGCAAGCGGCTTGAGGTGTCGTTGCCCGTCTCCCTCGGCATGTCCCTGGCGCGTACGGGCCTCGCGGCCGGGGCCAAGCCGAAGCGCCGGGCGGCGAAGAAGTCGGGGCCGGTCGCCTCCGGTGACACCCTCGCGTCCCCGATGCAGGGCACCATCGTCAAGGTCGCCGTCGAGGAGGGGCAGGAGGTCAAGGAGGGTGACCTCGTGGTCGTCCTGGAGGCGATGAAGATGGAGCAGCCGCTGAACGCCCACAAGGCGGGCGTGATCAAGGGGCTGTCGGCGGAGGTCGGGGCGTCGTTGACGTCCGGGGCGGCGATCTGCGAGATCAAGGACTGAGCATGGCTCGCTAGCGGGGGGGGGTGGGCTCGGATCGTACGAGTCTGCCCCGCCGCGGTGGCTGGTCGCGCAGTTCCCCGCGCCCCTGAAGAACGGCTGCTACGCAGCGTTCTTCAGGGGCGTGTGTGTTGCCGGGGTGAAGTGTTCAACTCCGGGTGACTGCATGGCTTTCAGGGGCGCGGGGAACTGCGCGACCAGCCACGACGGACGGTCAGCCGCGCACCCCTCAGAACCCGCCCCTACCTACTGCGCCTGAGGTCCGCGACCCGCGCCCTCTCACTCTGCGGCTGCTCCCCCATCACCGCAGCCGCCCTCAACCCCCCGGCAGAGCCGGGCAGTTGCCCCCTGCGAGGGGTGGGCAGCGCGACATCCCGGCGTTGCGGCGGATGCTGCCGAGCAGGAACCGCCTCACCGCCGGAGGCCCCCGCGGAACCGGCGACAGCGATCTGCACGCCCTGATCGGCCAGCGCCTGCAACTCCGTTGCCGCACGGTCGTCGTGGGCGGGAGGGTCGTCGGTGACGAGCCGCGTGATGACATCGGTCGGCACCGTCTGGAACATCGTGTCGGTGCCCAACTTGGTGTGATCCGCGAGGACTACGACCTCCGCGGCGGCCTGCACGAGCGCGCGATCGACGGACGCGGACAGCATGTTGGACGTGGAGAGCCCCCGCTCGGCGGTCAGCCCGCTCCCGGAGAGGAACGCCCGGGAGACCCGCAGCCCTTGGAGGGACTGTTCCGCCCCGCTCCCGACGAGCGCGTAATTGGACCCGCGCAGGGTCCCACCGGTCATGACGACCTCCACCCGATTCGCGTGGGCCAACGCCTGTGCGACGAGAAGGGAGTTGGTGACCACGGTCAGCCCGGGAACCCGCGCGAGCCGGCGGGCCAGCTCCTGCGTGGTCGTACCGGCCCCGACGACGATGGCCTCGCCCTCCTGGACGAATCCCGCCGCGAGATCGGCGATGGCCGTCTTCTCGGCGGTCGCGAGATGGGACTTTTGCGGAAAGCCGGATTCTCGCGTGAATCCACCCGGCAGTACCGCACCGCCATGCCGGCGGTCGAGGAGTCCTTCTGCCTCCAGCGCGCGCACGTCCCGCCGTACGGTCACTTCGGAGGTCTGGACGACGCGGGCGAGCTCACGGAGCGACACGGCCCCGTTCGCTCGCACCATTTCGAGGATCAATTGGCGACGTTCAGCAGCGAACACGAAACTGACAGTAACGCGGGCGACCGTCTGTTTTCAGGTGTTTGCGCCGAATAACAGAAGTTGTTCGCACAGGAGTGGGTGAAGTGGTATAGGGGGCCGACTACCCGCCCCCCGCCTCCCGTATGCCTGGCAACTCCCCGTGACGGACGGGGAGTTGGTTCCGGCCGTCAGCCCTCGCCGGCCGCCTTCCGCGTGTGCAGCTGGCGCGCCACCTCGGCGATCGAGCCCGACAGGGAGGGGTACACGGTGAACGCGTTCGCGATCTGTTCGACCGTCAGATTGTTGTCGACGGCGATCGAGATGGGGTGGATCAGTTCCGAAGCGCGCGGCGCGACGACGACGCCGCCGACGACGATCCCCGTACCGGGCCGGCAGAAGATCTTGACGAAGCCGTCGCGGATGCCCTGCATCTTCGCGCGGGGGTTGCGCAGCAGCGGCAGCTTGACGACGCGCGCGTCGATCTTGCCCGCGTCGACGTCGGCCTGGCTGTAGCCGACGGTCGCGATCTCGGGGTCGGTGAAGACGTTCGAGGAGACCGTCTTGAGGTTGAGGGGGGCCACCGCGTCGCCGAGGAAGTGGTACATGGCGATACGGCCCTGCATCGCGGCGACCGAGGCGAGGGCGAAGACGCCGGTGACGTCACCGGCGGCGTATACCCCCGGAGCTGTAGTGCGGGACACCTTGTCGGTCCAGATGTGCCCGGACTCGCGGACCTTGACGCCGGCCTCCTCCAGACCGAGCCCGGCGCTGTTGGGGATCGCGCCGACGGCCATCAGGCAGTGGCTGCCGGTGATGACACGGCCGTCCGCGAGCGTCACCTCGACCCGGTCGCCGACCCGCTTCGCGGACTCGGCGCGCGAGCGGGCCATGACGTTCATGCCGCGCCGCCGGAAGACCTCCTCCAGGACGGCCGCGGCGTCCGGGTCCTCCCCGGGTAGTACCCGGTCGCGCGACGAGACGAGGGTGACCTTCGAGCCGAGCGCCTGGTACGCCCCGGCGAACTCCGCGCCGGTGACACCGGAGCCGACGACGATCAACTCGTCGGGCAGCTCGGTCAGGTCGTAGACCTGCGTCCAGTTGAGGATCCGCTCGCCGTCGGGCTGTGCGTCGGGTAGCTCTCGGGGGTGACCGCCCGTCGCGATGAGTACGGCGTCGGCGGTGAGCGTCTGCTCGCTCCCGTCGGCGGTCGTGACGACGACCTTGCGGGAGCCGTCGAGGGCCTGCATGCCCTCCAGGCGGCCCCGGCCGCGCATCACCTTCGCGCCGGCGCGCGTCACCGACGCGGTGATGTCGTGCGACTGCGCGAGCGCGAGGCGCTTCACCCGGCGGTTGACCTTGCCGAGGTCCACGCCGACGACCCGGGCGGCCTGCTCCAGGGGCGGGGTGTCGTCGGCGACGATGATCCCCAGCTCCTCGTACGAGGAGTCGAAGGTCGTCATCACCTCCGCCGTGGCGATGAGCGTCTTGGACGGCACGCAGTCGGTGAGCACCGACGCACCGCCCAGACCGTCGCAGTCGACGACGGTCACCTCCGCCCCGAGCTGCGCGGCCACCAGCGCCGCCTCATACCCGCCGGGCCCACCACCGATGATCACGATCCGAGTCACGTACCCCATTGTCCCGTACGCGACGGGAGAGGCGGGAATCGGGGGGCCGGGTGGACTACGGGCCGGTACGACCGGCGGCACCGATACCCGGGAGCCACGGGTACTACGGCTTCGCATCCGGCCCCCGACGCCACTGCCGTACCCTCTCCCCCATGTCGCTCTACGCCGCGTACGCCGGCAACCTCGACGCGCGGCTGATGACCCGCCGCGCTCCCCACTCTCCGCTGCGTGCGACGGGCTGGCTGAACGGCTGGCGGCTCACCTTCGGCGGCGAGCAGATGGGCTGGGAGGGCGCACTGGCGACGATCGTCGAGGAGCCTGGCTCTCAGGTATTCGTCGGGCTGTACGACATCGCCCCCATGGACGAGGAGTCCCTCGACCGCTGGGAGGGCACCGGCCTCGGGATCTACCGCCGTACACGTATTCGCGTCCACACCCTGGAAGGGGAAGAGGGCGCGTGGACATACGTTCTCAACGGGTACGAGGGGGGTCTCCCGTCCGCCCGGTACCTCGGGGAGATCGCGGACGCGGCGGAGTCGGCGGGGGCGCCGCACGACTACGTGATGGAGCTGCGGAAGCGCCCCTGCTGACGCTCCGCTGATCACGTCCGACCGGAGTTGGCCGGAAACGACAAGACAACGATCGTCGAGCCGTAAGGTCTGTCATCTACGCGCGTAGGCACAGACCGGCTACGCTCATCCGCGTGAACGCATCTCTTCTGCCGGACGACATCCCGGACGACATTCAGGGCAACCCCTACACCGCCGCCGACAGCGCAGCCGCGCGGCTGCGTGAGCTGACGGGTGCCGAGACGCATGACGTCGCCCTCGTGATGGGCTCCGGCTGGGCGCCGGCCGTCGACGCGCTCGGCGCGCCCGACGCGGAGTTCCCGGTCACGGCGCTCCCCGGCTTCCCGCCGCCCGCCGTCGAGGGCCACGGCGGCAAGATCCGCTCGTACCGCATCGGGGAGAAGCGCGCACTGGTCTTCCTCGGCCGTACGCACTACTACGAGGGCCGCGGGGTCGCCTCCGTGGCCCACGGAGTCCGCACCGCGGTGTCCGCCGGCTGCAAGACGATCGTCCTCACCAACGGCTGCGGCGGCCTCCGCGAGGGCATGCGCCCCGGCCAGCCGGTCCTGATCAGCGACCACATCAACCTCACGGCGACGTCCCCCATCGTCGGCGCGAACTTCGTCGACCTCACCGACCTCTACTCCCCCCGCCTGCGCGCCCTCTGCAAGGAGATCGACGCGAGCCTGGAGGAAGGCGTCTACGCCCAGTTCCCCGGCCCCCACTACGAGACCCCCGCGGAAATCCGCATGGCCCGCGTCATCGGCGCGGACCTGGTCGGCATGTCCACGGTCCTGGAGGCCATCGCCGCCCGCGAGGCAGGCGCCGAGGTCCTCGGCATCTCCCTGGTCACCAACCTCGCCGCCGGCATGACCGGCGAACCCCTGAACCACGAGGAAGTCCTCCAGGCAGGCAGGGACAGCGCGGCCCGCATGGGCGACCTGCTGACACAGGTACTGGGCCGGCTGTAGTACCTGAGGGGGAGGGGTTCGAGGTGCCGGACGACGCGATGACTCCGGCACCTGAGACCGAAGCTGCGAGCAGGGCGAACCGGAGACCGAGAACACTCCGCACGAGAACGGCCTTCCCCAGCAGACCAGAACCACTCCCCGCGCCGGACGACACCTCTTCACCCTCGGACGGCACCTCCTCAACCCCGGACGACACCTCCTCAACCCCGGACGACACCTCTTCGCCCTCGGAGGGCACCTCTTCAACGCTGGTCCGGCACATCCAGCCCGTCCGGCGTTTGAGGACGAGGCCCTTTCAGGGCCGATGCACCACCCACCCACCCGAACGCCGTCCCCACCTCCCCCCACCCCGGGGTCCAGAGGCGAAGCCCCTGGTGCCGGCGGGGTCGAAGGGGCGGCAGCCCCTGGAGGATGGGACGGGTAGGGGCGGCGGGGGCGAGGAAATCCAGCCGTACCACCCACGACGTACAACGAGAGGCTGACCCGCAGTGCAAGACGACCTCATGGCCCGGGCCAGGACGTGGCTCGCGGAGGACCCCGACCCCGACACCCGCGACGAACTGTCGAAACTGATCGAGGCCGGCGACACAGCGGAGCTCACCGCCCGCTTCTCCGGCACCCTCCAGTTCGGCACAGCCGGCCTGAGAGGCGAACTCGGCGCAGGCCCGATGCGCATGAACCGCACGGTCGTCATCAGAGCGGCAGCGGGCCTCGCGGCGTACCTGAAGAGCAAGGGCGAGACGAACGCCCTGGTAGTCATCGGGTACGACGCCCGCCACAAGTCCGCGGACTTCGCGAGGGACACAGCCGCGGTGATGACGGGCGCAGGCCTCCGCGCGGCCCTCCTCCCCCGCCCCCTCCCGACCCCTGTACTGGCGTACGCCATAAGGCACTTGGGCGCAGCAGCGGGCGTAGAGGTGACGGCGAGCCACAACCCTCCGAGGGACAACGGCTACAAGGTGTACCTGGGCGACGGCTCCCAGATCGTCCCTCCGGCGGACAGCGAGATCGCGGCGGAGATCGAGTCGATCACCTCCCTGAACGACGTCCCCCGCCCGGAGGAGGGCTGGGAGACCCTGGACGAGGCAGTACTGGAGGCGTACCTCGCCCGTACGGACGAGGTACTGTCCCCCACGTCCCCGAGGACGGCCCGCACGGTCTACACCCCGATGCACGGCGTAGGGAGGGACGTCCTGCTCGCGGCGTTCGCGAGGGCGGGCTTCCCCACCCCCGTCCTGGTCCCCGAACAGGCGGACCCGGACCCGGACTTCCCCACGGTCGCGTTCCCCAACCCGGAGGAACCGGGCGCGATGGACCTGGCGTTCGCAAAGGCGAGGGAGACGCTCCCGGACCTGATCATCGCGAACGACCCGGACGCGGACCGCTGCGCGGCGGCGGTACGCGACGGCGAGGACTGGCGCATGCTGCGCGGCGACGAGGTCGGCGCCCTCCTGGCGGCACACCTGGTCAACAGGGGCGCGCGGGGAACGTTCGCGGAGTCGATCGTCTCCTCCTCCCTGCTGGGCCGCATCGCGGAGAGCGCGGGCCTCCCGTACGAGGAGACCCTGACGGGCTTCAAGTGGATCGCCCGGGTGGAGGGCCTGCGCTACGGCTACGAGGAGGCCCTCGGCTACTGCGTGGACCCGGAGGGCGTCCGCGACAAGGACGGCATCACGGCGGCCCTCCTGATCACGGAACTGGCGTCGGAACTGAAGGAACAGGGCCGCACGCTCCTGGACCTCCTGGACGACCTCGCGGTGGAGCACGGCCTGCACGCGACGGACCAACTCTCGGTCCGCGTCGAGGACTTGACCCTGATCGCGAACGCGATGACCCGCCTGCGCGAACACCCCCCGACAAGCCTCGCGGGCCTCACGATCACAAAGGCGGAGGACCTGACGCAGGGCACGGACAAGCTCCCGCCCACGGACGGCCTGCGCTACACCCTGGACGGCGCCCGCGTCATCGTCCGCCCCAGCGGCACGGAGCCGAAGCTCAAGTGCTACCTGGAGGTGGTGATCCCGGTCGCGGACCACGCGTCCCTCCCGGCGGCCCGCGAGCAGGCGACGCACCTCCTCGCGGAGATCAAGCGGGACTTCTCGACGGCAGCAGGCATCTAATACCTGAGATGTACACGGGGACTACGGGGGTTCAGCCCCACACCGGCCGGCTGACCCCCGTACCCCACTCACCCCTCACACAACCATCTGCTCCCATAGGGTGATTTCCCGGCGACAGCCCCCGCGCGCCCCACCCCCCGCGCCTCCCCGGGTGAACGGTGGACCGGTAGTACCGGACCCCGCCCGACTTGGAGCCCGCCGCCGTGACCGCCCTCATTACCCCCACCCCACCCCCACCGACGGCGCCGAACCCCCGCACCCCCGCCCTGCGCCACGCGGCCCCGGCCCTCGCCGCGTACCTCGCGGTCCGCCTCATCTCCCTTGCCTTCCTGACGACTTGGGCCCACCGCCGCCACCACGGCGTCCGCCCGATCCTGTCCCAGGAGTGGGACGCGAAGTGGTACTGGGGTATCGCCACCCACGGCTACACGCACACCCTGGGTACGGCATACGACGCGAACAACCTGGCGTTCTTCCCCCTGTACCCCTACCTGGTGAAAACCCTCTCGGCGATCACCCACCTCTCCCTCCCCAGTACGGGCCTGGCCGTAGCCCTGGCCTCCTCCCTCCTCGCGGCCTGGGGCATCTTCGCGATCGGCGACCACCTCCACGACCGCCGCACCGGCATCCTCCTGACGGTCCTGTGGGCGGCCTGGCCCGTAGCCCTGGTCCAGTGGATGGCGTACACGGAGTCCCTCTTCACGGCGTTGGCGGCCTGGTCCCTGTACGCCACCCTCACCCAACGCTGGCTCCCCGCAGCGGCGTTGGCGTCCCTCGCCGGCCTGACCCGCCCCACGGGCATCGCGGTAGCGGCGGCGGTCTCGGCGGCAGCCCTGCTGTCCCTCCGGCACCACCGCTCGTACAAAGCCGCCCTCGCCGTAGCCGTCGCCCCCCTCGGCTGGTGCGCCTACGTCACCTGGGTCGGCCTCCGCCTCCACCGCTGGGACGGCTACTTCGCGGTCCAACGCCTCTGGCACAACGAATGGACCGGCGGCCACGAAACCCTCCGCCGCTTCCGCGAACTCCTGGGCCAGGACTCGACCCCGGAACTGTTCCTGATCGGCGTAACCCTGACCCTGATCACGGCAACAGCCCTCTACGCACTGTCGGTCTGGGACCGCCAGCCGGTACCGCTCCTGATCTTCACCGGCGCAATACTGGCCATCGTCCTGGGCAGCGGAGGCGTCTACTTCCCCCGAGCCCGCTTCCTCCTCCCCGCCTTCCCCCTCCTCCTCCCGATCGCCGTCCACCTGACAAAAGCCTCCCGCCGCCTCCGCTGGCTCACGCTGGGCACGGCGGTGATGGCGTCGGCGTACTTCAGCGCGTACATGGCACTGGTGTGGCCGAGCGCGCCGTAAACCCGTAGCACCGGCAGAACTGGGAATGCAGCGCGGAGAGGGCCGTTCCTGCCTCGGTATGGGGTACAGGGCAGGGGCTAGAGGCGAGCGATCCGTGCCACGAACGAGATGACGACGACAGCCCACACAGCCCTGTAGGGGTACCCGGTGGGTATGCATGTTGATCGTGCAAGACTCGAAGCGCCACCCTTCAGGAGTGTCGGCAGCCGCTTGACCGCCTCGGAATCCTGAGGACCGATGGGTAGGTAGTCACGGAGCCAACAGGCCGTGAAGCAATGCGAGTTGACCGTCTCGCCTCTCCCTGTGGATGCAGGGAGCGCTGGTGACACGGACACGCGCACACCAGGTACCAGACTCCGGGAACGTCGGATTCACGAGGTTCGGCGTCCTGGCAACGGTCGTGGCTGCCGAGCACGCAAGGCGGGGAGCGGGACGGAGGCTCGGCAACCGCGACAACCAGATCACGGGGCTTCGGACACCACCCACGTCGCGGCAGGGACAGGTGCACTGGCGGATCAGCACCACGTCGCTTCGCCGGCTCGTCATCGAAGCGATCTTCTCTGCGCCTCCAGGAACCCCTGGAGCGCCGCAGCCAGCAACTACGTCATCCCCGCGTGTCCGCGTTGAGGGCGGCGGTCGCGGAGTGGTTTCGCAGGCCGGTGCGGTGCTGCTGGTCGAGACGGTCCGCAAGACCGGCCTGGATGCGGCGATATCGGCGGCACTTGCCCCGTGGCGCAAGCAGCGGGCCGTCCACGGCCCGGGGAAGGTCCTCCTGGACGTCGCCCTCGCGGTTGCGCTGGGCGGAAACTGTCTGGCCGATGTGGGCATGCTGCGGGCGGAGCCCGCTGTGTTCGGGCCGGTGGCCTCCGCCCCGACCGTCTCCCGACTCATCGACACGCTTGCCCGGGGTGGGAAGCGGGCCCTGACCGCACTGCGCACGGCCCGCGCCGAAGTACGCGAACATGTCTGGAAGTTGGCCGGCCAGGCGGCACCGGACGCGGGCGGGCAGGTGATCGTGGACATCGACGGCGTCCTCGTCATCGCGCACTCCGAGAAGCAGGACACCGCCGCGACCTGGAAGAAGACGTTCGGGCACCACCCGCTGATGGGGTTCGTCGACCACGGCCGCGGCCGGTCCGGCGAGCCGGTCGTGGGCCTGCTGCGGCCCGGCAACGCGGGCTCCAACACTGCCGCCGACCACATCGAGGCCACAAAACTGGCCCTGACCCAGCTGCCGAAACAGCTCCGGCGGGGCGCCAGACACTGATCCGCACCGATTCCGGCGGCGGCACCCACGAGTTCGTCGCCTGGCTCACCCAGCGCGGAAGGCGGCTGTCGTACTCGGCCGGGATGACCATCACCGACGCGTCCACCAGGCCGTCCTGAAGGTCCCGGCCTCGGCCTGGACGCCGGCCGTCGAGTCCGACGGCGACATCCGCGACGGCGCCTGGGTCGCCGAACTCGCCGGCGACTGCCTGATGGGCTAGACGAACGGGCTGCGGCGATCGTGCGCAAGGAACGGCCGCACCCCGGCGCCCAGTTGCGCTTCACCGACGCCGACGGCATGCGGCTGACGTGCTTCGCCACCAACACGGCCGGCGAGGCGATCGCCACCCTCGAACTGCGCCACCGGCAGCGAGCCCGGGCCGAGAACCACATCCGCGCCACCCGCGCCACCGGCCTGCGCAACCTCCCCCTCCACGACACCGCACAGAACCAGATCTGGCTGGAGATCGTACAGATCGCCCTCGACCTGCTGGCCTGGATGCCCCTGCTCGCCCTCAACGGCACCGCCCGGCTCTGGGAGCCCCGCCGCCTGCGGCTTCGGCTGTTCTCCACCGCCGCCCGGCTCGTCACCACCGACCGCCGCCAATACCTCCACCTCGCCAAGCACTGGCCCTGGACCGACGTGATCACCGACGCCCTGGACCGGCTCCACACCCTCCCGAACCCCGGCTGAACAGCACCTTCCCA
Organism: Streptomyces niveiscabiei; assembly: GCF_033794345.1. Lineage (NCBI taxonomy): Bacteria > Bacillati > Actinomycetota > Actinomycetes > Kitasatosporales > Streptomycetaceae > Streptomyces > Streptomyces niveiscabiei. The sequence goes on along the minus strand of NZ_JARAYJ010000057.1, from coordinate 3,012 downwards.
TCCCTGCGAGCAGCACCAGCCCACCGGAGCCGTGGAACCCGGCACCCACCCGACGCGACAGCCGGGCACTCAACCTACCCAGACGCCGAAAATCCCCAACGACACCCACCACAAAGGGTCTGTCAGCAAGCTGACGAACCGTCATGAATGATCGAGGCTAGAAATACTCGCCATAGCGTATTTCCAGTACTCGACTCCGATCGTTCGCCGAATACATCCTGCAATGGATGGCCTGGCGCCGCCGCCATCAAGCCATCGCACGAGCCTGCCACCAGCGCCAGCGCGCCCTTCAAGACCAGCCACGACCAGAACGACAACTGCCGTAACAAGACGGTTCGAAGCAACCCGCCATCAGAGCTTTGAGCACCCCAGAGTGCTCAGTACAGCGATCTCGGAAAGTGGTTCACTCTGGACACCCCCGTTGACGAACCAGGAGCCATCCCACGTAACGTGCCACACTTCGCCTCGAAAGTTCTCCCACTCCACGAAGCTGCCCACCGCCCCCTCAAGCAGTGCCAACTCCCTGAGCAGCACATCAGTGGTGGTGAAGCCGCGCGACGTTCCGAGGCTGCCACTACCCGTACGGGTGTTCTCGTACCGCATGCGGAGATACGGCGCCACCGGCCGCCCGACCACCGTCGGACGGAGCATCCGCTTGAAACGGTGAACGGCCTCCTCAAGCGTCTCGCTCCCGGAGAACTCGCAGCGGTACGCAGGAAACACTCCGGTGACGCGTTCACTCAATGCATTGTCCCGACCAAAGTGGTACTGGTGCACCACGGGCGGAACGGCCACAACGACATCGAACCCATGGGATTGCGCCATGAAGCCAGGAGCGACCGTGAAGGGCCTGGCGTCTTTCACCTCTCCAGCCAGGTGCCGCTCCCTCGCAAATTCAAGAACAGCAGTGACGAGCCCTTGATCGAAGTGATCGATAGTGTTCATCTGGTAGGCACTATCACGCTCAGAGTCCAGGGCCAGAGAGAAGACGAACCTTGGCATGGGTGACCACCGCCAAGCCCCTCGCACGCCAATAATAGGTTCCGCGCCATCAACTCCTGCCACAGCATCTTCGAAATTCATAGCACTGCTCATTTTATCGATCCTCTAGGGAGAGTAATTATTACCCGTATCCTGCCGGTATCTGGCTGCCATCCTACCGCCCGCGCCGGAGTTGAGTTCCCTACGCATCAGAACCAGATTCATCCGGGCCATTGTAGTAATCATTCCCAGCCGCTCGACTACTGTCATACCCAGCAGAATCCAAGTGATCGACCACAGGGGGCACATGATCGTAGGTCAATTCATTCCTGGGAATTACGCCACCTTGCTCATCGAGCCAGTTTCCATTGGCATCAGCCCAACGGTTTTCCATTTCCCGATGAGTAGACGCGCGATATCTGCTCGGGTACTGGTTGCTACGATCGAGTCTATTGACCGGAGCATTGGGGTTGGATCCCATGGCCCCGTTGGCCAACCGCGGCTGCGCACTGCTCGCACACGCGCATGTGCCGGAATTCTCAGAGAGTCACCGGACGGGTGAACTCCTTTTTTTCGCTTTGTGGATCACCGGCTCCTGCGCCTGCGCCCGCCATTCTCGACAGCAGGCGCAATTGACTAGCGCTCCACAGAGGACGTCTGGGTGACTGACCACAATCTCCGTGCTTCACATCCACACACAACCGGGTTCCGACACTCGAACTTTCCAGCGGAAACAACCCAGTCACCCTGAGATTCGCCTCCGCAGTATCGATATGACGTTGCCCCGCCCAGTTCAATCTCGGCGGAGCAACCACATCATCAAGCTACATCGATGGATCACATCTCAAGAACCGATCTCCGAATTCACGACTCACCGAGATTACCGGCCCATTGCCTGAGATACCGGGTAATCGTCGGCTCCCCCTCCGAGGCATCATCTGCTATACGCAGCAACATTGCACGCAATTCCGACTCATCCGACTGGGGAATCTCCTGTAGATATTCACCCATCGCCTGCTGAACCTTCACGGCATACTCCGGCTCTACCTCGTCAGGTTCGGCAGCATCAAGCATGTCGATGCAACTGACCATTGCCATAATGATCGGATCGAAATTCATTACGATGCCACCCTCACTCCAATAGTGGGAGCCACCACCAACTGAAGGGACTGCCGCCAAAATGGCATGAAGCCCCCTGGGCCGCCCCAAGGAGGACTTCATGCATTTTCAGCCTTTTTCCAGGGAAGGCGCCCCCGAATCAGTCTTCATCGAGAAGGCAGATGGCTTCTGGGAGCTCCAAAATTGTCCGCTTACGCTCCGGGTTCTCTTCCAGTTCGGCGCACTCAAGAATCAAGGAAGTAACTTCCCGACGCCCCTCTTCCGAGAGATCACGAAAGACAGCAGCAGGTTCAAGGATGTCGGTTGCGATATCCGGATCAATATCTTCATCATCCGTCAAGTCAATCGAGACGACGACGCTCACGAATGCGCGAACCAAGACTTTATTGACGTTCATCAGGGCACAACCTTCACTCGAATGTTGGTGATCAGGAGGCTCAGGGGTCATTGCATGATCGCGATTCGTCCGGAACGTCGGGCTGGACCAGAGACGGGTTGGGCATCCCGATTCGGACAGGGGGCGAACGCAGTGCAGACACGGTCTCGGTGATCATGTGAGTGTCGAAGTCCCATGAACACCTGGCGAGTCCGTGCCCGCTCCCGCATCTTCCCCCCATGCCCACCGCGCTGGCCCAACCGGGCCGGACTTCCGCGCCGGTCCCGCTGGCGGACGCGGTCGCGCTGTCCGGTTTCCTGGACCTGGTGCCCGACCCGCGAGGCGTCCGTGGCCGCCGCTACCGGCTGTCCGCCCTGGTCGCCGCGGCGAGTGTCCTGGCCGGTGCCCGCTCGCTCACCGCGATCACGGAATGGATCGGCGACGTCCCCGCGTGGGCCTGCCAGGTTCTCGGCTTCCCCACCGACCCGCTCTTCGGGACCGTGTCCGTGCCGCACCCCCACACCCTGCGCCGTCTG
>NZ_JARAYJ010000056.1:0-41876 GCF_033794345.1 Streptomyces niveiscabiei | reverse complement strand
AGCCGGTGCCGTACGCGGACTGCTGCCCGTGCTGGGCCACCTCCGGGACGACGCCGAACTGCTCGTCGAGGTGACGCCGAGGCTGCTGGCCAAGCAAGGGCAGACGGTCGACGAGATCCTCAACCCCTTGCGGGACCACGGATTCCACCCCTACCGCGTGACCAATGACTACGACGCAGCCAGCTACCCACCAGCCCTACGCCACCCCGCATCGGCAGCCCGCTGGCGCGAGCCCGTCATGGAAATGACCGATCTGGTGTTCTCCCGCGTCGACGCCGAGATTCTGGTGTAACGAAGGCCGTGCCTAGGACTCGCCGTCCTCGCCCCGCTTCCTCACGAACGACCCCATGCTCGGCGTCGTGACGATCAGCCCCTCGGCGCGGAGGGCGGCGGTCGCCTTGCGGACGGTGACCCGGGCCACGTCGAACTCCTCGCCGAGTCTCACCTCGGAGACCAGGTGGTTCGGCGGGTACTCGCCGCTGGCGATGCGCTGGCGGACCACGTCGGCGATTTGCTGCCACTTCGGACGAGATGGGTCGAACTCGAACATCCTTCGACTTTACCTGTGAGTAGCCATCACCTCATAGATGCCGCTGTATGCCATAGGTGTAGACAGGGGCCTACGAGGGCAGCTAGCGTCAGCAACGAAAACGCCCCGAAGGACCGGGCCTAATCGGTCCAACGGGGCTGGCCAAGACAGCTAACACAAGGAGCTGACCGGCGTATGCGCGATGCTATCGCCCGAGCCCTCACCTGGGCCCGCCTCGTCCTCACCCCCCGCCCCCGCCCCGGCCGCCACTCCCCCGCCTACCTCACCGCCCAGCCCATCCCCACCGGCCCGGCCCCCGCCTCCCCTTGGTCCCGCCCCTGGACCAGCATCAGCAAGGAAGAGGCCGCCGAGATCTTCCGCCGCCAGGCCGAACGCCACGAACAGACGGAAGCCGCCTGGGAGTTGCGCCTCCAGTGGGAACGCAGGCGAGCCGCCGAGCTCGCGACGATGGGCGTCGACCACCCGTACACGTACGACGGCGCCCCCTTCGACGACGCCGCGTTCAGGACGAGCGCGTGAACCGGGAAGCGCTGCTCGCGGACGGCCCGCCCGCGCGGGCGGAGGAGGACTGCTGTCACTGCGGGCGCCGGACCCTCGTACCGATCCCGTGCACCAGCAGGGACGACGTCTTCGTGTGCCCCGACTGCCTGCTCCTCGCGAGCCGCCGGGCATGAACAGATGCCGGGTCCGGGGAGTCCCCCAAGGCTCCCCGGCGCCTGGTCACGCTCGCAGCAGGGTGACCGTGCGCCCCGACGGAGTGGTCTGCGTCGAGAAGGCGGTGCGTTCGTGGACGGAGGCCGCCTCGGGGCGGGTGTCGAAGACGACGAGGGTGCCGGTGGGCAGCTCCGTACGGTCCAGGTAGTCGTCCAGTTGGGCCAGGCCGTCGGTCAGGGGGTCGGGGCGGCCCTGGCGCCACACCTTCAGTTCCAGCGCCTCGCGCTGCACGGCCCGCGACCCGTCGGACTCGTCCGTGTAGGGCTGGCGGATCAGCAGGTCGATGCGGCGGCGACCCACCCCGTACTCCCGGTCGATGAAGCCGGCGCCGTTCACGATGCGGTGCAGGTACGCCATCATCACCAGCTGAGCCGCCGCCTCCGGGTAGGTCGAGCCGGAGGCGAGGATCTCGCCGTTCTCCCGCCAGAACGCGGCGAACGAGTGCAGCAGCTTGTCCATGTCGATCCGGCCGTCCGGCAGCCGGAAGCTGCTCGGGGTGTCGGTGACCGAGTCCTCGGTGCTGCTTCCCAGGACGCGGACGATGACCTCCCGGTAGATCGGGTTGGCCACCCGCACCGGTGAGTTCGGGGCGATCAACCCCAGATCGCGGACGTACGACCGGTCGTCGTCGTAGGTGACACCGCCGTCGGGCAGCTCACCGGCGATCAACGGCTCGATCACCCGGCGTACCCGGTCCTCGCCGAGGCGGGCGACCAGCGAGTCCAGGTGCGTGGCCCGCGCCAGGATCAGCCGCTCCTTCGCCTCGTCGACGTGCTCCGCCGTGATCGGCTCGGACGGCGGGACCTCCATCCGCCGGGTGATCTCGTACGCCAGCGCGTTGACCAGCCACGGCTGGCCCTGGGTGTAGCAGAAGGCGCGCTCGATCGCGTCCGGGGTGAACTCCTGCCCGGTATCGGCCGTGTGCTGCCGGTACAGCTCGGTGGTCTCGGCCTCGGTGAAGTCACCCAACCGCAGCGACGCGATCTTGATGTTGAACGGGCTCGACGTTCCCAGACGTCCTGGATCACCGCCCGAGGCCGCCTTGTAGTCGCGTACGTCCCGCAGCCCGCACAGCGCCACCGAGTGCGGGAAGCTGCTGCGTCCGGTCGTGAAGCCGTTCCGCAGCTGACGCAGCACACTGCGCAGGCTCTCCCCGCGCAGCGCGTCGATCTCGTCGAAGAACAGCACCAGCGGACGGGGGGAGCTGAGCGCCCACTGGTTCAGACCTTCCTGGAGCCGGGCCCCGGGAGCGGCCTCGGGCCAGACCGGCGGCGGCGCGAGTTCCGCAGGGAACCCGGCGATCTTGGCGGCGGACCGGATCGCCTGAAGGACCAGTTCCTCCGCCCGCTCATAGTCCTCCCCGGCCACTTCCGCGTTCTCGCAGGAGAAATGCAGTGCCGTGTACTGGCCGGAGGCAGTCAGATCGCGGGCCAGCGAGGCGAGTGCCGTGGTCTTGCCGGTCTGCCGGGGAGCGTGCAGCACGAAGTAGTGGCCCTCGTCCACCAGCCTGTGGGCCTGAGGCAGCCGTTCCTCGGAAGACAGCATGTAGTGCCGTTCAGCGATGCACGGCCCTGCCGTGTTGAAGTAGCGCACGCCTCAGACGCTAGCCGACCGCACTGACAGCCGGGGTCTTGAGCAGACCGCGTCCGAGCCCCCGGGCATGCACAAAACCCGGTGCCGAGGAGTCCCCCAAGACTCCCCGGCACCGGGTCTTCCCCCGCAACCCCCGTATGCGGTGGTCCAGTTACCCCCCTTCTCGGATCAGTCCGTGGCGATCGCGTTGAGGACGTTCATGCGGCCCGCCCGGAACGCCGGGATCAGGGCGGCGAAGAGGCCGACGAACGCCGAGCCGATGAAGACGCCGATGATGGTGGGCCAGGGGATCTCCAGGACGCCGAGGCCCTGAAGTGCGAGGAGTTTCTGGGCGGTTGCCCCCCAGCCCATGCCCAGGCCGAGGCCGAGGAGCGCGCCGAAGAGGGCGATGACGACCGACTCCATGCGGATCATGCGGCGGAGCTGGCGGCGGGAGAGGCCGATGGCTCGCATGAGGCCGATCTCGCGGGTGCGTTCGACGACCGAGAGGGCCAGGGTGTTCACGACCCCGAGGACGGCGACGATGATCGCGAGGGCCAGCAACCCGTAGATGAGGTTGAGGAGTTGGCCGATCTGGTCCTTGAGCGCCTGCTTGTAGTCGGTCTGGTCGCGGACCTTGTACTGCGGATAGTCGCGCATGGTCGACTTGAGCGCGGTGTACGCGGCGTCCTGCTGCCCCTTCTGCGCGGTCGCGAAGAGGATCGTGTCGAGGGGCATCTTGTCGGCGGGTACGTACTTCGCCATGGTCGTGATGGCCGTGTACATGGCCCCGGAGTCGATGGCGACGTCGCTCTTGGTGATGGCGCGGACGGTGAGGGGCGCCGTACGGCCGTCCTTGAAGGAGACGCGGACGGTGGAGCCGAGCCGGATCGCGTGGTCCTTGGCGAAGTCCTCGTGGACGGACATGGAGTCCGGCTTGTACGCGTCCTTCAGGTTGCCCTGGACGGTCTGGACGCGCAGGTCGTCGGGGTAGGTCGGGTCGGCGGCGGTGATGGCCGTGTCCTTGGAGACCTTGCCGTCGGGGGTGGTGAAGTCGGCCTTGGTCCACTTGTACTCGGTGACCCGCTCCAGACCCGGCGTCTTCTTGATCGTCTCGACGGCCTGCGGCGTGATGAGCTGCCCGCTGTCGGACTGGACGATGAAGTCGGTGCCGACGGTCTTGTCGAGTTCCTCGGTCGCGGAGGCCACCATGGAGGAGCTGACGACGGAGAGGCAGGCGACCAGCGCGAGCCCGATCATCAGGGCGGCGCCCGTAGCCCCCGTACGCCTGGGGTTGCGCAGCGCGTTGCGCTCGGCCATGCGCCCCACGGGACCGAAGGCCCGCAGGAGTACCGCCCCCAGTACCCGTACGACCCCGCCCGCGAGGAGCGGTCCGATGACGACGAACCCGAGGAGGGACAGGACGATGCCGAGCCCCAGCCAGAGACCGCCCTCGCCCGCCTTGTCCGCAGTACCTGAGAGGTAGAGCGCTACCCCTCCGGAGCCAGTCAGCGCCAAGCCGATCAGGGCCCGTACCCATCCGGCGCGCCCGTCGGCGGGGGTACCCGCGTCGCGCAGCGCGGCCATCGGCGAGACCTTCCCGGCACGGCGGGCCGGGAGGTACGCCGCGAGTACGGTGACGACGACGCCGAGGACGATCCCGATGACGGGCGTGGTCCAGGCGACGGTCAGATCGTCGGTCGAGAGGTTCATGCCGGCCGAACTCATGAGCTTCATCAGCCCGATGGCGATCCCGACCCCGGCCCCGACGCCCAGGATCGACCCGACGATCCCGAGGAGCAGCGCCTCGACCAGCACGGACCGGTTGACCTGCTTGCGCGAGGACCCGATGGCCCGCATGAGCCCGATCTCCCGGGTGCGCTGCGCGACCAGCATCGAGAACGTGTTGATGATGAGGAAGATCCCGACGAGGAAGGCGATCCCGGCGAAGCCGAGCATGGCGTACTTGAGTACGTCCATGAGGGAGCCGACCTGCTTGCGGTTGGCGTCGGCCGTCTCCTTGGCGGTCTGCACCTTGAACTGCCCTGCGCCGAGCGCCGAGTTGACGCCCTGCTTCACCTGCTCGTCGCTGAACCCGGCCGCCGCCGTGACGTTGACGTTCGTGTAGACACCGGTCTGCCCGACCAGCGTCTCCTGCGCGGTCTTCGTGTCGAAGTAGAAGATCGCCGCACCGGGGTTGGTGACCTGGAAGGCGACGACACCGGAGATCTTCGCCTTGTGCGTGCCGAGGGCGCTGATGACGCCGATCTCGTCGCCGAGCTTCAAGTGGTGCTTGTCGGCGGTGTCTTCGTCCACCATCACCTGGCCGGAGCCCTTGGGCACCGCGCCCGAGGTGATCTTCATGGTGCGGGCGTCGTTGCTGTTCCAGCTGCCCACGATCGTCGGGCCGCCGCCGCTGGGCGAGAGGCTGTCCTTGTCGGCGTCGATGACGGTCACCGAGGTCGAGAAGACCGTCCCCTCGGCCGACTTGACGCCCTTCGCCTTGCGCACGGTGTCGACGACCGACGCCTGCATGACGAGCGGCTTGCCGTTGTCGGACTTCGTCTCGCCGGTGTCGGAGGCGCCCTTGGGGCTCACCGTCACATCGGAGGACGTCGCCGCGAACAGCTTGTCGAAGGTGGTGGACATGGTGTCCGTGAACACCAGCGTCCCGCAGACGAACGCGACCGACAGCAGTACGGCTATCGCGGAGAGCGCCATGCGCCCTTTGTGCGCGAAGAAGTTGCGCATAGAGGTCTTCATGACGGTCATGACGTACGCCCCCGCGCGTCGAAGTCCTTCATACGGTCCAGGACGGTGTCGGCGGTGGGCCGGATCATCTCGTCGACGATCCGCCCGTCGGCGAGGTAGAGCACGCGGTCCGCGTACGACGCGGCTACGGGATCGTGCGTCACCATCACGATGGTCTGGCCGAGTTCGTCGACGGACCTGCGCAGGAAGCCCAACACCTCCGCTCCCGCACGGGAGTCGAGGTTCCCGGTCGGCTCGTCGCCGAAGATGATCTCGGGGCGGGCGGCCAACGCCCGTGCCACGGCGACGCGTTGCTGCTGGCCGCCGGAGAGCTGATTGGGCCGGTGCTTGAGCCGTCCGGCGAGCCCGACGGTCTCGACGACCTGCGCCAGCCACCCCTTGTCGGGCTTGCGGCCCGCGATGTCCATCGGCAGCGTGATGTTCTCCAGCGCGTTGAGCGTGGGCAGCAGGTTGAACGCCTGGAAGATGAACCCGATGCGGTCACGCCGCAGTTGGGTGAGCTTCTTGTCCTTCAGGCCGGTGATCTCGGTGTCGTCGAGGTAGATCTTCCCCGAGCTGACGGTGTCGAGCCCGGCGAGGCAGTGCATCAGCGTGGACTTCCCGGACCCCGAGGGCCCCATGATCGCGGTGAACTCCCCCCGCACGATGTCCACGTCGACGTGGTCGAGCGCGACGACCCGGGTCTCCCCCGACCCGTACGCCTTCACGACCTGCCGCCCCCGCGCGGCGACGGCCGTACGCCCTCCGGAACCCCCGTGCCGGGGAATGGTCACGGCCGATGTCATGGCAAGTCTCCTATGTCGGTCATCAATGAGTACGCGGGTGCCCGTGGCGTTCTTGGTCCGCTGCGGCGGTCCGCGCCGGCCGGCCCTGTTCGGTACTGGCCCTGAGCGGTACGACGATGAGTCTGTCCCCCGGGAGGGGTACGGCACATTGGGGCCGGACCCCGTCTTCCCGGGGGGTTAACCCCACCCCCCGACGAGGGGGGTACCCGGTGCTCCGGTCGCCCCCGTCGACGTAAAGCCAGATTAAGGACCGCCCCCGGGCCCCCTCGTCCTCCGTCGGGACGAACCCTCCCCGAGACGTAGTACGGAGGTACCCCTAGGGGACGTCCACCGACGGGTGGAGACGATTTCGGGGCCGTCTCCACCCTCCCGCTCCACCCAGGCTGCACCCTGCCGCGACGTGAGGGTCAAGTGAGAAGCTGTCCGGCGGCGGATAGATGCAAGGGGCACGCGACCGGGGAGGGTCTGTGACGGGGAGTGTTCGGCCGGTCATACCTGCGACGGAGGGTCGTAGTACCCCCGACCGACGGGGCGCGGTGGTCGCCGCGCTCATGCTGTCGATGGCGCTGGCCGCGCTCGACTCCACGATCGTCTCCACCGCCGTCCCGCAGATCGTCGGGGACCTCGGCGGGTTCTCGGTCTTCTCGTGGCTCTTCTCCGGCTACCTGCTCGCCGTGACCGTCACCCTCCCGGTGTACGGGAAGCTGTCCGACACGTTCGGCCGCAAGCCGGTCCTCGTCGTCGGCGCGGCCGTGTTCCTGCTGGGCTCCCTGCTGTGCGCGTGCGCCTGGAACATGGGTGCGCTGATCGCGTTCCGCGTCGTGCAGGGCCTCGGCGGCGGCGCCCTCCAGGGAACGGTCCAGACGCTCGCCGCCGACCTGTACCCGCTGGAGCAACGCCCCAAGATCCAGGCGAAGTTGTCGACGGTGTGGGCGGTGTCGGCCGTCGCGGGCCCGGCGGTGGGCGGACTGCTCGCCGCGTACGCCGACTGGCGGTGGATCTTCCTCGTCAACCTCCCTGTCGGAGCGGTGGCGTTGTGGCTGATCGTCCGTCATCTCCACGAGCCCGCGCGGGAGTCGGCGCCCAGGGCGCGCGTCGACTGGGCGGGCGCCCTCGCCGTGTTCGCCTGCGGAGGCGTCCTGTTGACCGCGCTCGTCCAGGGCGGCGTCGCCTGGAACTGGCTCTCGGCGCCCTCGCTCGCCCTGTTCGGCGCCGGGCTCGCGCTGGTGGCGGTCGTGGTGGCCGTGGAACGCCGCGCCGCCGAGCCCATCATCCCCGGCTGGGTGTGGCGCCGCCGCCCCATCGCGGCGGTCAACGTGGCCCTGGGCGCGCTCGGGCTGGTGATGGTCGCGCCGACGGTCTTCCTCCCGACGTACGCGCAATCCGTCCTCGGCCTGGGCCCGACGGCCGCCGGCTTCGTCCTCTCCGTCTGGACCCTGAGCTGGCCCGTCTCGGCGGCGCTCAGCCAGCACGTCTACCGCCGCATGGGTTTCCGCGACACGGCGCTCCTGGGCATCGCCCTGGCCGCCCTGATCCTCCTCGCCTTCCCCCTCCTCCCCTACCCCGGCTCCCCCTGGCAGCCCACCCTCCTGATGCTGGCGCTGGGCGCGGCGCTCGGCCTCTTCCAGCTCCCCCTGATCGTCGGTATCCAGTCCACGGTCACCTGGGGCGAACGCGGCACGGCCACCGCCTCGATCCTCTTCTGCCGCCAGACGGGCCAGACCCTCGGCGCCTCCCTCTTCGGCGCGACAGCCAACGGCGTCCTGGCGACCCGCCTCGGCGGAGGCGGCGACCTCGACTCGATCACCCGCTCCTGGGGCCCCTCCGGCACCCCCGACCACATCCGCCGCGCGGTCGCGGACGCGGTCCACGCGGTGTACATCGGGGCGGCGGTGGCGGCGGTTCTGGCGTTCCTGGCCCTGCTGCTGATCGCTCCGCGCCGGTTCCCGGTGATCGAGAGCGACGGGAGTACTACCCCCTGACTACCTGAGAGCTACTCCACCGCCCGCCCCGTCAAGGCGCTCAGGCTGGTGCGGACGTAGTCCATGTGGGCCCGTACGTCGTCCCAGCGTTCGCCGTGTTCGCGCAGGACGCGTTCCGTTTCGCGGGCGATGCGGTCGGCCTGGTGGTGGGCCTCGGTGAGGAGGGCCGTGGCGTGGGTGTGGGCTCGGGACTGGAGGCGGGTGGCGGATTTCTCGGCCTCGGTGTGGGTGGCGCGGGCCTCGCAGAGGGCGGACTCCGCTCGGGCGATCAGGGTGGCGTAGTGGGCGTCCAGGGTGCGGGCGCGGGCCAGGGCTTCTCGTTCGATCGCCTCCCTGCGCTGGTCGCGGGTCTGGTCCTGGCGGGTGCGGAGGGACTCGGTGCGGCGGCGTACCTCGCGCAGGCCCTCCAGGGCTTTCGCGCGGTCCCGCTTCACCTCGCGTCGTGCCGTCACGCGGATCTCGTCCGCTTCGGCGCGGGCTCGCGCGATTCGCTGGCGTCCCCACTCCTCCGCTTCCGCCAGCGTGCGGCGGGCCTCCGACTCCGCTTCCTCGCGGATGGCGGCGGCCTGCTCGTCGGCTCGGGCGGCCTGGTCGCGGGCCTCGTGGCGGGCGCGTTCGCGGAGGGTGTGCGCCTCGTGCCGGGCGAGGCGGAAGAGGTGGTGGGCGGTCTCGCCGAGGGTCTCGTAGCTCTGGGGAGTGAGGCGGAGGACGGCCTCACGGAGGCGGGTCGCCTCCGACTCCGCCTCCTTGACCTGCACCGTCAGGCGTGCCGCGCGGTCCCATGCCGCGTCGCGGTCCGCGCACAGGGCTGCGACGTACGCCTCTACCTGCGAGGGACGGTACCCCCGCCCGCGGACCGTTCCGAACCCGTACGGCGACACCGACGCGCTGCCCATGCTGGAAACTCCCCACGAGATCCGAACGATTTTGCGCATATCTTGACGGTTCGGATCAAAAGGTGCGTAACGTGACACTCCGTGAGGGGGTTACGGGGCTGGGCACAGAAAAAGTCCGCAACCGTTCACTACCGGTTGCGGACTCCTTCCGCGCGGGGCGGGCCGTCAGGGGCGCGTCACAGCAGCCCGTCCCACATCTGCTCCAGCAGCACCGACCACCAGCTGTCCGGCGAGCCCAGCGCCGCCGGGTCCAGCGAGGCCATCTGCGCCTGGAAGTCGACGGTCCAGCGGCCCGCCTGCTCCGGGTTCAGGCCGAACCGCAGCCGCCACATCCGCCCCAACAGGGCGAGACAGCGCGCGAATTCGGGCAGCCCCGAGTTCACGAACTGCGGCGCGACCGGCGCCCCGCCGGGCCCCGCCTCGACGGGTACGGCGACGATGTTGGCGGTCCCGTACTGCACGCAGATCGCCTTGCCGAAGTCGCTGCCCATCACGAGGTACGAGCCGGCGTCCGCCGAGGGCTGCACGCCGCGCTCCTGCGCGAGCTCCGCCAGCGTCGGGACCGGGCGGCCCGGCTGGGCCTGCGCCCAGAAGAACGGGCCCATGTCCAGCGGGAGTCCGGCCGCGACCAGCGTGTGCGCGACCACCGGCGGCACGCCCTGCCGCGCCACCGCCGCCTGCTCGAACCGGAACACGCCAGGCCCGAACGCGGCGGCCAGCTCCTGCCCGATCGCCTCCGGCGGTACGGCGGGCGCCTGCTGCACCGGCGGCAACGGGGCGCGGACCGGTGCGGGCCTCGCCGGGCCGTCCGCGACCTGGTGCAACTCGCCCTGGTGCGCGAGGAGTTGCTGCATCCCCTGCTGACGGCTCGCGTGGTCCGTGCCGTACGGGGCGATGCTCGTGATCCGCGCCTGGGGCCACTGCTCGCGGATCATCCGCGCGCAGTACGCGCCCGGCAGCTCGCACGACTCCAACTCCGTGTGCAGCTCCAGGACTTGGCCCGGGGGCACGTTCATCCCGCGCAGCTCGTGGAAGATCTGCCACTCCGGGTGCGGGGTGCCGGGCGCGGAACGCCGGATGAGCTGCTGCTCGGAGCCGTCCTGGGCGCGGTAACGCAGGACGGCCTGGTAGCCGGGGCCCACGATCGGCTGCCCCGCCGGGTTGGGGTACCCGTACGCCGCGGGGGGCATGCCCTGGGGTACCACCGGAGGGGGAGGCGGGGTATGGGCGCCGGGTACGCCGGGAGGGGTACCGGGGGCGCCGGGTGCACCGGGTACGCCGGGAGGGGGACCCGGTACGCCGGGAGCGCCGGGTACGCCCGGGAACGGTGCCGTGGGCGCACCAGCGGCACCAGCCGCACCCGCGAACGGGGCCGCGCCGGGAGCGCCGGGCGGCGTGCCGGGAGCGTTCGGAGGTGCGCCGGGGACACCGGGGGCGCCCGGCGGGGGCGGCGGCATACCGGGGGCGCCCGGCGGAGGCGCGGCCAGCATCGTCTCGGCGTGGTGCACGGCGCCGGGGGTGCCCGGGGTACCCGGAGCGCCGGGGGGCTGCGGGGCGCCGGGGGCACCGGGAGCGCCCGGCGGAGGCGGCGGCACGGCGCCGGGGGCCTGTCCGGCACCCGGTCGACCGGGGCCGGGGTGACCTGCGGCGGGGGGCATGGCGCCCGGAGGTGTGCCGGGGGCTGCTACCTGAGGGGTACCCGGGGGCGTCCCCGGAGCTGCCGGTGCGCCTCCCGGTCCGCCGGGTGCTCCGGGGCCGTCCTCAAGGGCGGACACCAACTGAGTGGGTACGTACGCGGCGGCGGCACCCGCAGGACCGGCAGCGCCGGCACCGGGAGCAGCACCCCCAGGCCGACCCGGCACCCCGGGCGCGCCCGGCGGAGGCGGAGGCGCACCCGCGCCGCCCCTCCCCCGACGCGGAGGCGGCGCCGCCCGGCTGGTCGCGGCATCGGCGATGTCCCCGGCGTTGGGGGCGAGCCCCCGCCCGGCCGACGTGGGTTCCTGCGAAGCCCCGTTCCGAGCGGCGGAGTCACCCGGGCCGACACCTTGCGGCCCACCGGAACCGTGACCTCCGGCAGCACCACCGGAATGGGGCGCCCCCGCCCCCTGAACTCCACCAGGGCCGGCGAAGTCTGGAACACCAGCGCCCTGACCCTCGCCAGGGCCGCCAAAGTTAGGAACACCAGGCCCCTGACTTCCGCCAGGACCACCAAAGCTGGGTGCACCAGCCCCCTGACCCCCGCCAGAAGCAGACGAGTTGGGAGCACCGGCCCCCGGAACCCCACCGCCGGCACCCGAGTTGGACATGCCGCCGCCCGGGCCCTCACCAGGGACACCCGGACCGGAAGCACCGCCCCCCTGCGGCCCGCCCCCGCCAGAACCCCCGCCGGGAGTCGCCGAGTTGGCCCCGCCAGGCCCCGGAACCCCGCCCGGACCAGCCGAGTTGGCCCCACCCGGTCCACCCGCTGTCTGGGGATACCCGTACGAAGCCCCCGCCGGTCCCCCCGGCACATCCAACGCGGGCGCGACAGCCGTAGGCGGCAGCTGGCTTCCCCCGGACATCAACGCGGTCGGCGCATCCGCGGCGACCCCGGCCCCCCGCCCCCGGTCCCCGTCGCTCAACGGCGGAGCGAACACGGTCGCGGGCAGCGGAACGGACCGGTCCTCGCCGCCGTCCCCGTTCGTGTCGGTCCCGGCCCAGGGCGTAGCCCCGGCAGGAACACCCGGAGCCCCACCGGAAGTCGAAGCCCCGGAACCACCCGGAACACCGGCCCCCGGCACCCCGGCACCAGCCCCGGACCCCGGCGCCCCAACACCTGCTCCAGCACCCGGCGTTACTCCAGCCCCCGCACCCGGCGCCCCACCAACACCAACACCGGCACCGGCACCGGCACCGGCACCAGAAACCGAACCCGAACCCGAACCCGGCGCCCCAACCCCCGCGCCAACCCCCGGAGTTCCCCCGCCCCCCGCAGAATCCCCCCGCTCCCCGATCCCCAACTTGTCCGCCGCATCCTGCAACCACTCCGGCGGCGACAACAGGAACGACGTCTGGTTCAGATCCACCCGAGCAGCCGCCGCAGGCACCGCGTCCGCGACACCCCCCGCCTCACCCCCGTACCGCTCCTCGTACCGCCGGATGACCTCGCCGACCGGCAGGGCGGGCCACAGTGTGGCCTCCCCGCTGTCCCGGGCGATGACGAGCCGCTGGGCACCCCCGTCACCGCGGGGACCCTCCGCGCGGTCCTCCGCCCAGACCACGAACCCGAGGCCGAACTCCCGTACGCGCACCTCGCGGTGCTGGTACACGGGCACGTCCCCGTTGACCCACTCCTCCGCGCGCTCCTGCGCCTGCGCGAACGTCACCATGCGCTGATCACTCCCCAGCAACCGGAACGACGCGGGCGAAGCCGCCGTCCACCATCAGGTTGGCCACCGTCTCCAACTCCGGTGGATCACCGGCGAGTCGGGACAGGAACGCGTCGAAGTCGTCGCCGCAGGGCACGAGGAGGCGTTCGACGCGCTCGGCCGGCGGCCAGGTCGGGTCGGCGTCGCGGACGTCGTCGTACGCGCAGAACCAGACGGACCCGAGGCGCTCGCCCTTGACCTTGACGGCGATCAGGCCGCCCTGGACGAAGCCGACGCCGAGGTAGTCCTTGGTGAGGTGGTCGCGCAGACACTTGTTGACGTACACGAGGTCGTTGACGGCGGCCTCGTCGCGGACCGTGAAGAACGGCTGGTCGACGAGGAGCCCGAGCTCGGCGTCGAGCGCGGTCCCGACGGGCGCGCAGCCGCCCGCGGCCTTCAGGAAGGAGCGGTACGCGCCGGGCAGGCGGTAGCCGAGGTCCTCCTCGACCCCCTGGACCTGCGCCTCGGTCACCGCGACGCCCGACTTCGGCAGCCGGAAGTGGGTGGGCCGGGTCTCCTGGAGCGGCCGGGTGCCCCGTTTCGCGTGGTCGACGCGGGCCGTCGCGACACCGCCGTGGTGGCGCAGCAGCGCCTTGACGTCCACGGGTATCAGTTCGAGGCGGCGCGTCCCGGCGACGTGGTGCCAGGTCCAGCCGTGCGGGGTGGCCACCGGGGACACCGTGTCCCACAGCTCGTGCCCGGCGGCGGCCTGCGCGGCGTTCGCCGACACGTAGTCCGTGAGGCGTAGTTCGTCGACGCCGAACCCCTCCGGGGGGTCCGCGATCTCCGCCACCGCGCGCGCGTACGGCGAGAAGTCGGGGTAGCCGCGCTCGTCGACCCGTACACCTCTGGGGTGACGGCCCGCCCGGACCGGGTCCGGAAAGTGCACGACCTGCCCGGCGTATGCCGCGTTCGGCGGCGCGGTCTGCCCGAGCCGACCTGTCGTCATGGCGGTTGCCCCCTGCGGCGCTCTGTACGGCACCCGCCGGCGGTTCCGCTTTCCCGGCCCCGTCCGACACGCCCCGTATCCGACTGTCTCCACCGCTTCCCGGCACACGTCCGTCGCGCACCCACGGTGCCGACAGCCTATGCGGTACGGCCGGACGGGTCACCGGCCCTCCACTTCGTCCCCCTCAAGTACGGTGACCTGCCGTCACCCTCTGGTGACAGCCCGGCCCGTCCCGGGCGTGTCGCCACGCCCCAGCTTCCGCACAGGCCACGCCATTTGGCACCCTGTGTCCTCCGGGGGGATGCCCGGGGAGGGAAAGACGATCATGAACGCGACGCAGACAGGACCGCACGGCACGGACCGCAACGCGGGCGACACCGTTCACGGAACGTCACCCGACGTCCGCAGAACACCCCACGCGTCGCAGGTCCCACCGCACAGAACGGACGGCGCCCCGCACGCCCCCGCCGACCCCCGCGCGGGCGGCGACCCCCGGGTCGGCTGGTCCGCCGATACCCCCCACGCCCCCACCCTCCGCCACCGCCGCGACGGCATACTGCCCACCGTCGCCGCCGCGCTCTCCGTCCGGGGCGCCACCCTCACCGGCACCGCCGCCCGCGGCGACCAGCCGCCCCCGCTGCACCACCTCGTGCAGGACTTCCTCGACACGCTCCCCAGCGACCGCCGCGACCGCTTCACCGGCCGCTGCGCCGAGGCGCTCCTCATCTCCCGGCACATCGCCGCCGCCGACGCGGCCCGCAGCCGCCGCGCGGCCCGCAAGCCGATGACCAACGGCGAGGCCCGCAAGGTCCTCAAGCAGGCCAAGCTGACCACCCGCCACATCCGCGAGGACGGCGACCCCCTGCACGGCACGTTCGCACCCCCGTGCCGCGCCTGCGCCGCCCTCACGGCCCACTTCGGCATCCGGATCGTCGAGACGTCCGAGGAGTAGACGCGTACGGAAGGGGGGCGGGGGCAGGTGGTCACCCAGAACCACTCACCCCCCAAATGCGTCGACAACACCGGGAGCCGCTCCCGCACCACCGCCCTGACCTCGACGAACGAACGGCAGATGCACCACACCGACCGCACCTCGACCACCCGCTTCCCCGTACCCGTGGACGCCGCGCTCCGTGCCGCCGGCTGGCTTCCCGGGCGCTGGGACATCAAACAAGCCGAGTTCTGGGCGGACACCCTCCGCGACCACGCCTCCCCCGCGGGCCACCGCCACGCGGTCTTCCCCGCAGCGGTGGAGGCCTGGGCCGAATTCGGCGGCCTCCACATCACCCCCACCGGCCCGGGCCGCCAGATCGCCCCCGCGGCCTTCCACCTGGACCCCCTCCACGGCCTCCACCAGCCGAGAACCCTCGCGGACCTGGGCAGAGCCCTCGCCGCCGACCTCTCCCCCCTGGGCGCCGACCCGCAGACCCAGACCCTCCTGGCCATCGACACCGCGGGCCGCGTCTACGCCCTGGACCACACGGGCGACTGGTACCTGGCCCCCACGATCGACCAGGCCCTGGCCACCCTGATATCGGGCACCACCCCGACCCGCCTGACAGCGGCAACCTGACCGGACGGCCGGCACCAGACGGCCGGCACCAGACGGCCAGGCCCAGGGCACAGGCCCCACGACGGGACAGCCGGGTACGGCGGAAAGGAACCCGAACCCCCCACGACGGGAAAGCCCCCGGCACTCCCGCACTCCCGGCACTCCCGCACCCCCGGCACCCCGGCACTCCCACACCCCCGGCACCCCGGCACCCCCGCACCCCCCCCCGCACCCGGCCTCCACCCCACCCCCCGGCCCCCCCAGCTCAGCGCCCCGCCGGAATCACCGCCGACACCCGAAACCCCCCCGCCTCGGTCGGCCCGGAGACGAACACCCCGCCCAGCGCCACCACCCGCTCCTTCATGCCGACCAGCCCGTTCCCCCCGGAGGGCAGCCGCGCCGACGACGCCGCCTCCGGAGGCGGCTCGTTCTCGACCTGCATGGCGATCTCCTCGCCCCGATGCGCGAGGCGGACGTACGTCTTCGCGCCGGCCGCGTGCTTGTGCACATTGGTCAGCGCCTCCTGGACCACACGGAACGCGGTCTGCTCGATCACCGCGAGATACCCCCGCGCCTCCCCCTCCACGGACAGATCCACGACCATCCCCGCGGCGGCGGACTGCCCGACCAGCTCCTCGACGTCCGCGAGACAGGGCCCGTCGCCCTCCTCGACGGCCCGGGACGCGGCAGCGGCGGCGGCGACCCCGACGGCCGCCAGCGGCAGCTCCCCGCCCGCCGACACCGTCCCGCTCCGCAGCACCCCCAGCATCTCCCGCAGCTCGGTCAGCGCCTGCCGCCCCATGTCCCCGACGAGCGCCGCGTTGCGCACCGCCTTCTCCGGGTCCTTGCGGGCGACGGCCTGCAACGCGGCGGCGTGGACGACCATCAGGCTCACCCGGTGCGCGACGACGTCGTGCATCTCCCGGGCGATCCGCGTCCGCTCCTCCCCGCGCGCCCACTCGGCCCGCTCCTCGGCCCGCTCGGCGAGCAGCTGGAGCTCGCGCTCAAGGCTGTCGGCCCGCTCGCGGAGGGACTCCATGAGCCGCCGCCGGGCCCCGACGTACAGCCCGAGCAGGACGGGCGGCGCGGTCACCCCGAGGGCGGTCCCGATGGAGGCGAAGGGCACGAACCAGTTCCCGGCCAGCAGGTCCCCGGGCGACAGCCCCTGCTTGAGCCGGACGAACGTGACGACGAGCATCCCGACGAACGACATCCCCGCGAGGGACCCGATGATCCGCCGGGGCAGCTCGGTCGCGGAGAGGGTGTACAGCCCGACGATCGCGAGCAGGAACCCCATCTGCGCCGGGGTGATGGCGATGGAGACGAGGACGACGGCGATGGGCCACTTCCGCCGTACGACGAGGACGCTCCCGGCGACCGCCCCGAACACCATCCCCGCCCACACGGGGACCCCCGCGTCGTGGGCGAACGGCCACCCTTCCAGCGCGCACTCGACGACCGACGCGAGCCCGAGCCCCAGATCGAGCGCGGCGCTGCGCCATCGCCCCCACCACCACGGCCCGGCCCGCCCCGCAGCCGCCTCTTCCCCCGTCCTGGTCATACGTCCACCCTACGGGCGCCCCTACCCGGTTTTCCGGAAACTTTCCCCGACAGGGCCCCGCCTCGGCGCACTTGTACCGTCGCACGGAGGCGGTTCGGTACGGCATAGTAGGAAGCGCCACTCGGCGACCCGGGTCCTTTGTCCGGTTCAGCCGTAAACATTCCCCTGTGGTGTAATTGGCAGCACCGTGGCTTTTGGTGCCATTTGTCCGGGTTCGAGTCCTGGCGGGGGAGCAACAGCGGAACAACGACGGGCCCTGACCGGAAGCGCGGTCGGGGCCCGCTCCCATGTCGCCCCGGAAACGCCCCGGTATCCTTCGGGTGTCCCCACCCACACAAAGCCGAAGGGCAACCCCGTGAGCGCCATCCGCCCGGCAGCCGTCGTCGTTCTCGCAGCGGGTGAGGGCACCCGTATGAAGTCGGCCACACCGAAGGTCCTGCACGAGTTGTGCGGCCGGACCCTGGTGGGTCATGTGCTCGCCGCGGCAAGGGAGTTGACCCCGGAGAACCTCGTCGCTGTGGTCGGCCACGCGCGCGAGCAGGTGACGGCGCACCTCGCCGAGAGCGACGGCGCCGTCCGCACGGCCGTCCAGGAGCAGCAGAACGGCACCGGTCACGCCGTCCGCATGGCGCTGGAGGAGCTCGGCGGGACCGTCGACGGCACGGTGATCGTCGTCTGCGGCGACACCCCCCTGCTGACCGGTACGACGCTGACGGCGCTCGCCGCCACCCACCACACCGACGGCAACGCGGTGACGGTGCTCACGGCGGAGGTGCCGGACGCGACCGGGTACGGCCGGATCGTGCGGGACGCGCACGGCGCCGTGACGGCGATCGTCGAGCACAAGGACGCCACCGAGGACCAGCGGGCGATCCGGGAGATCAACTCCGGGGTGTTCGCGTTCGACGGGCAACTGCTCGCGGACGCGCTCAAGAAGGTCCGTACGGACAACAGCCAGGGCGAGGAGTACCTGACGGACGTCCTCGGCATCCTGCGCGAGGCCGGACACCGCGTCGGCGCCTCGGTCGCCGGCGACCACCGCGAGATCGCCGGCATCAACAACCGCGTCCAGCTCGCACAGGCCCGCCGCATCCTGAACGACCGCCTCCTCACGCAGGCGATGCTGGACGGCGTCACGGTCGTCGACCCGGCGACGACCTGGATCGACGTGACGGTGACGTTCGGCCAGGACGCGATCGTCCACCCGGGCACCCAGCTCCAGGGGACGACGCACATCGGCGAAGGCGCGGAGGTCGGCCCGAACACCCGGCTGACCGACACCCGGGTCGGCGCGGGCGCGCGCGTCGACAACACCGTCGCCCTCTCCTCGACGATCGGCGAGAACGCGAGCGTCGGCCCGTACGCGTACCTGCGCCCCGGCACCCGGCTGGGCGCGAAGGGCAAGATCGGGACGTACGTCGAGACGAAGAACGCGTCGATCGGCGAGGGCACGAAGGTCCCGCACCTGTCGTACGTCGGTGACGCGACGATCGGTGACTTCAGCAACATCGGCGCCGCGAGCGTGTTCGTGAACTACGACGGCGAGAGCAAGCACCACACGACCGTGGGCTCGCACTGCAAGACGGGTTCGGACAACATGTTTGTGGCACCCGTCACGGTCGGGGACGGCGCGTACACCGCCGCCGGGTCCGTGATCACGAAGGACGTACCGCCCGGTTCGCTGGCCGTGGCCCGTGGCCAGCAGCGGAATATCGAGGGCTGGGTGGCCCGAAAGCGTCCGGGAAGCGCCGCGGCGAAGGCGGCCGAGGCGGCCTCCCGGCAAGGCGAAGGCGAAAGCTGACCGAAAACGGCTGCGCCGAACAGGGCGTACCGTGATAGGGCCGACCGGAACATGGGGGGTGGGTGAAGGAGCGGGTCTGGGTGCGTGCAGCTGCAAGGCGGAGGAGGGAGTCATGGCGGAGCCATGGCGACCGACGACAACGCCGCAGATGCGCGTGCCCAGGCCCGCGACGCCGCCCCCCATGTTCCGGTCGGCCCGAAGTGCACACCCGCACCCACCAGCTGAGACGCTCCCTCACGCCCAGTTGTGAACACGGCGTCGCGCGGCTGAGACACCTCTGAGGAGACAGTGCTGTGACCGGGAACAAGACGACCGGCGAGAAGAAGATGATGTTCTTCTCCGGCCGCGCCCACCCCGAGCTTGCCGAGGAGGTCGCCCACCAGCTGGGGGTCGGGGTCGTTCCGACGAAGGCCTTCGACTTCGCGAACGGCGAGATCTACGTCCGCTACGAGGAGTCCGCGCGCGGCGCCGACTGCTTCGTGATCCAGAGCCACACGGCTCCGATCAACCAGTGGATCATGGAGCAGCTGATCATGATCGACGCGCTGAAGCGGGCCTCGGCCCGGTCGATCACCGTGATCGTGCCGTTCTACGGCTATGCCCGCCAGGACAAGAAGCACCGCGGCCGTGAGCCGATCTCGGCCCGCCTGATCGCGGACCTGATGAAGACGGCCGGCGCGGACCGCATCCTCACGGTCGATCTGCACACCGACCAGATCCAGGGCTTCTTCGACGGCCCCGTCGACCACCTCTTCGCGCTGCCGCTGCTCGCGGACTACGTGGGCGAGAAGGTCGACAAGGGCAAGCTGACGGTCGTCTCGCCGGACGCGGGGCGCGTGCGCGTCGCCGACCGCTGGTGCGACCGGCTCGGGGCGCCGCTGGCGATCGTCCACAAGCGGCGGGACAAGGACGTCGCGAACCAGGTCACCGTCCACGAGGTCGTGGGCGAGGTCAAGGGCCGGGTGTGCGTCCTCGTCGACGACATGATCGACACGGGCGGCACGATCTGCGCCGCCGCGGACGCGCTGTTCGCGCACGGGGCGGAGGACGTCATCGTGACGGCGACGCACGGTGTGCTGTCCGGGCCCGCCGCCGACCGGCTCAAGAACTCCCGGGTGAGCGAGTTCGTGTTCACGAACACGCTGCCCACGCCGGGCGAGCTGGCCGCCGACCTCGACAAGATCACGGTGCTGTCCATCGCGCCGACCATCGCGAGCGCGGTGCGCGAGGTGTTCGAGGACGGTTCGGTGACGAGCCTCTTCGACGAGCAGTGAGGTTTCTGCAACCGGTTGTGAGCGGTTGCTGATCGTTTTGGGGATGGCCTCCCTCGCCGAGTAGACTGCGCGAGTTGCTCGGCGAGGGAGGCCGTGCCTTTTCAAGGGGTTCCTTGGGAAGCGCCCGGCGGTCCGTTATCGACGCGCTCTTCGTAGCAGGCCGATGTTCGGCCGGGTGACCCCGTCCGTTATCCGCATCTACGAGGAGTTGATCCCCATGTCCGAGGTCAAGCTCGCCGCCGAGACCCGTACCGAGTTCGGCAAGGGCGCCGCCCGCCGGATCCGCCGCAACAACCAGGTCCCCGTCGTCCTCTACGGGCACGGCACCGACCCCAAGCACCTCACCCTCCCGGGCCACGACCTGCTCCTCGCGCTGCGCACGCCGAACGTCCTGATCTCCCTGGACATCGACGGCAAGACCAACGAGCTGGCCATCCCGAAGGCCGTCCAGCGCGACGCCCTCAAGGGCTTCCTGGAGCACGTCGACCTCCTCCTCGTCAAGCGCGGCGAGAAGGTCACGGTCGAGGTCCCGGTCCACACCGAGGGCGAGCTGGCCGCCGGTGGCAACCTCCTGGAGCACGTCCTCAACGCGCTGCCCGTCGAGGCCGAGGCGACCCACATCCCCACCGAGGTCACCGTCTCCATCGAGGGCCTTGAGGCCGGCGCGGCCGTCCTCGCCAAGGACATCAAGCTCCCCTCCGGCACGACCCTGGCCGTCGACGGCGACGCCGTCGTCCTCCAGGTCCTCGCCGCGCAGGCGGAAGAGGCGTCCGAGGAAGCCGGCGACGAGGCCGCCGAGGCCTGAGCACGCGCCTTCGGCGTGTACGCCGGCTGAGGCCGGCCGGCGCCGGCCGGCCCAGGAGCCTGTGGCACAGGCTCTAAGCTCCAAAGCCGCCGTCCCTCTCCAGGGGCGGCGGCTTCGGCATGTACCAAGGAGACCCCTCTCATGACCACCCCCACCTCCACCGACCCCTGGCTGATCGTCGGCCTCGGCAACCCCGGTCCCGAGTACGCGATGAACCGCCACAACATCGGGTTCATGGTGGCCGATCTGCTGGCCGAGCGGATGGGGGGCCGCTTCAAGCGGGCCGGCAAGGCGCAGGCGCAGGTCCTCGAAGGCCGCCTCGGGGCCCCCGGCCCCGCCAACCGCCGGGCGGTCCTGGCCAAGCCGATGTCGTACATGAACCTCTCGGGCGGCCCGGTGAACGCGCTGCGCGACTTCTACAAGGTCCCGCTGTCGAACGTCATCGCCGTCCATGACGAACTGGACATCGACTACGGCACTCTGCGGCTCAAGCTCGGCGGCGGCGACAACGGCCACAACGGCCTCAAGTCGATGACGAAGTCCATGGGACCCGGCTACCACCGCGTCCGCTGCGGGATCGGCCGCCCCCCGGGCCGTATGCAGGTCGCCGACTTCGTCCTCAAGGACTTCTCCGGCACCGAACGCAAGGAACTGGACTGGTTCGTGGACCGCGCGGCGGACGCGGTGGAGGCGCTGGTGACGGAGGGCCTGGAGCGGGCGCAGCAGTCGTACAACTCCTGACGGGCGGGCGCTCCTGACCAGCCAACATTGACGGACCGCGGGGGCATGGCCAATGATCCCCGCCATGCCAGCCTCCCGTCGTCGCCGGGCGGCCAAGTCCCGGCGTTCGTCGGCCGCTCTGCGGGTCGGACGGGTCGCGTTCATGGGGCTGGTCGCTCTTCTGATACTGCTCGCGGGCGTGTGGGCGTCGTGGGGGACGGCGCAGCACGTGATGCTGCCGGGCGGGCGGGAGAAGGGGACGGTCGTGGTGGCGGAGTGCGGGGAGGAGGCGTGTACGGGGCCGTTCACGCCGGGATCCGCGGGGGCGACCGCGCGCAAGAGCATGACGATCGCCGAGCCGATCGCGGTGGAGGTCGGCCAGACGTACTCCGTGGTCGTGAAGCCGGATTCGAACGAGGCGGTCCGCTCGGGCCCCGCCGGGATCCTGTACGCGTGGGTGCCGTTCGGCGGCGCCCTGCTGCTCGCGTCGGTCATCGTGGCCGGCGGCCTGCGCAGGGCGCGGCTCGCGTGGGTGATGGCGGGCTCGGGGGTCGCGCTGGTGACGGCGGCGTTCCTCGCGGTGTGAGCCTCCGGCTCGTACGGGGATGAGGGCGCCCGAACCACACCGCCCCCAAGTACGCCGAAGGGCGCCCCAGTTGCCCGAGGCGCCCTCCGACTCCCGTGATGTCAGCCGGTGTTGCGCAACCCCGCCGCCACCCCGTTGACCGTGAGGAGCAGGGCACGCGACAGCACCGGGTCCGCCTTCTCCCCCGCCGCAGCCGCGTCCCGCTGGCGCTTCAGCAGCGTCACCTGGAGGTAGGAGATCGGGTCGAGGTAGGCGTCCCGGATGGCGAACGTCTGCTTCAACACGGGCTGGGCGTCGAGGAGTTCACTCTCGCCCGTGATCTTCAGGACCTCGGCGACGGTCAGCTCGTGTTCGGTCTTGATGCGGTCGAAGACGTGCTTCAGCTCGTCCGGCACGAGCGTGTCGACGTAGTGCGCGGCGATGCGCAGGTCCGTCTTGGCGAGGGTCATCTCGACGTTGGAGATGAAGTTGCGGAAGAAGTGCCACTGTCCGTGCATCTCGTCGAGGACGCCCTCTCCTCCCAGTGTCGCGGTGAGCCCCGCCTCGCGCAGCGCCTTGAGCCCGGAGCCGACCCCGTACCAGCCGGGGACGATCTGCCGGGACTGGGTCCAGCCGAAGACCCAGGGGATGGCGCGCAGTCCGTCGAGCGAGACGCCCGAGCCGGGGCGGCGGGAGGGCCGCGAGCCCAGGTGCAGGTCGGCGAGCTGGTCGACCGGTGTGGAGGCGAGGAAGTACGTCGGCAGGTCGGGGTCCTCGACGAGCTCACGGTAGGCGGCGTGCGCGGCGTCGGAGATGACGTCCATGGCCGCGTCCCACCGCGCGAGCGCCTCGTCGGACTGCCGGGGCGCGGTGTGCAGCGCGGAGGCCTGGAGCGTCGCGGCGACGGTCAGCTCCAGGTTCTCCCGGGCCAGCGAGGGGATCAGGTACTTGTCCGAGATCACCTCACCCTGCTCGGTGACCTTGATCTCGCCCTCCAGGGTCCCCCAGGGCTGCGCGAGGATCGCGTCGTGCGAGGGCCCGCCGCCGCGCCCGACGGTGCCGCCGCGCCCGTGGAAGAGCCGGAGCCGTACCCCGTACCTGTGGGCTACATCCCTGAGACGACGCTGGGCGCGGTGGATCTCCCACTGAGAAGTCGTAATACCCCCGAACTTGGAGGAGTCGGAGTACCCCAGCATGACCTCCTGCACATCCCCCCGGAGAGCTACGAGCCGCCGGTAGGACGGGTCGGACAGCATCTCCTCAAGGATGGTGTCGGCGGCCTTCAGCTCGTCGGTGGTCTCCAGCAGCGGCACGATGCCGATCTTGGCCCACCCGGCGTGCAGGTCGATGAGCCCCGCTTCCCGCGCGAGGACCGCCGCCGCGAAGACGTCGTCCGCGCCCTGGCACATCGAGATGATGTACGACTCGACGACCTCGGGCCCGAACACCTCCAGCGCCCGCTTGACGGTGAGGAAGACGCCGAGGGTCTTCTCCCCGGCCGCGTCGACGGGAGCCGGCGTACCGGCGAGTGGGCGGCGTGAGCGCAGCTCCTTCGCGAGGAGCTTCGTGCGGTACTCGCGCGGCATGTCCGTGTACCGCCACGACTCCTCGCCGAGCCGGTCGAAGAGCTGGCCGAGCGCGTGGTGGTGGGCGTCGGCGTGCTCGCGGACGTCCATGGTGGCGAGCTGGAGACCGAACGCGGCCAGCGTGCGGATGGTCCGGTTCATGCGGCCGTCGGCGAAGAGCCCGCCCCGGTGCTGGCGCAGGGACTCCTGGATCAGCGTGAGGTCGGCGATCAGCTCGCTGGTGCCGAGGTAGTCGCGGCCCTCGGCGTGCGGGATGCCCTCGGCGAGGCGCCGCTTGGTGTTCTCCAGCTTCTGCCGGATGCAGGTGGCCTTGAGCCGGTAGGGCTCCTCGGCGTTGAGCCGCTTGTAGCGGGGGCTGATCTCGGGGAGCCGTTCGAGGTCGAGGGCGAGGGAGTCCAGTAGCTCCTGGGTAGCACCCGTGTAGCGGATGGAGTTGGACAGGAACCCGCGCAGTTCGTCGATGGTCTCCAGCGCGTCGTTGATGCCGTGCTCGTGCTGGAGGATGAGGACGTCCCAGGTCACCTGGGGGGTGACGTTCGGGTTGCCGTCGCGGTCGCCGCCGATCCAGGTACCGAAGGTGAGGGGCCTGGTGTCGTCCGGAAGTACTACGCCGACCCGCTCCAGTTCGGCGGTCAGGTCCTCCAGGACGTCACCGACGGCGTTCGCGTGCAGCTCGTCCAGGTAGTAGATCGCGTTGCGGGCTTCATCGGCCGGCTCGGGGCGTACCACCCGCAGTTCATCGGTCTGCCACACGAGGTCGATGTTCTCGGCGAGACGGGTGTCGTAGCGGCGCCGGTCGGACTCGATGACCGGGGTCTCCAGGAGGGCCGCGATGCGCCGGAGCTTGTTGAGGACCGAGCGGCGGGCCGCCTCGGTGGGGTGCGCCGTGAAGACGGGGCGGACGTTCAGGTTCCGTACGCTCTCGCGGACGTGCTCGGGGTCGGCGTCCTTGAGGCGGTCGGCCGTCCGCGCGAGCAGCCCGCCCTCGGCGGCGCGGCGGGCGCGCAGCTCACGGCCGCGGTGGACCTGCTCGGTGACGTTCGCCAGGTGGAAGTACGTGGAGAAGGCGCGCACCAGCTTGGCGGCGGTCTCCAGTTCGATGCCGCGCAGCAGTTCGGCGGCGGCCTCGCCGTCCTCGCGGGTGAGGCGGCGGACCTTCTCGACGAGGTCGAGGAGTTCGGGACCTTCCTGCCGTACGAGGGTCTCGCCCAGGAGGTCGCCCAGCCTGCGGATGTCGGCGCGCAGCTCGGCGGAGGTGGTCTCCTGGGCAACAGTCTGGTCGTCGGCACTGCTCACAGGTGCGGCTCCTTGCAGTGGTGAAGCTCTTCTGGCATCTGGAGGAAACCCGGAGGTCAGGCGGGTACGCGGCTGACTTTCGCATACAGGCCGGACATCAGGGAAGAAAACAGAGCGGACCGCGCTGTCCGACCGAGTCCAAGGATAGGTGTCCAGCGGCACGCGCAGGCTGTCGGGCTCTTGCCGCACCGGACCGCGCTGCCATACTTACGACGCCGTAGGTTACGGAACCGTAGGAAACGCCCACGGCTCGACACCCGATCCACACCCTCGACCCCCCAGGGGACGCCCCATGGCCACAAGCTCCGACGTGATCGACGACGCCCCGGAGGCGACGCCCGGCGCACCACTGCCGCCGGGGCAGTCGGCGACGCTGGGCGGGGAGCAGAAGCGCTCGATCGAGCAGATCACCCTCCTCCTCTTCATCACCGTGCCGTTCCTCGCGATCCTCGCGGCCGTGCCGCTGGCCTGGGGCTGGGGGGTGAGCTGGCTGGACCTCGGCCTGATGGTGTTCATGTACTTCCTGGGCTGCCACGGCATCACGATCGGCTTCCACCGGTACTTCACGCACGGCTCGTTCAAGGCGAAGCGCCCGCTGCGGATCGCGCTCGCCATCGCCGGGTCGATGGCGGTCGAGGGGCCGCTCGTGCGCTGGGTCGCGGACCACCGCAAGCACCACAAGTTCTCCGACGCCGAGGGCGACCCGCACTCGCCGTGGCGGTTCGGGGAGACGATCCCGGCGCTGCTCAAGGGCCTGTGGTGGGCGCACATCGCGTGGATGTTCGACGAGGAGCAGACACCGCAGGACAAGTACGCGCCCGACCTGATCAAGGACCCGGCGATCCGGACGATCTCCCGTACGTTCATCGTGTGGGCGTTCATCTCCCTCGCGATCCCGCCGCTGGTCGGGGGCCTGGTGACGATGTCCTGGTGGGGCGCGTTCACCGCGTTCTTCTGGGGTTCCCTGATCCGCGTCGGTCTGCTGCACCACGTGACCTGGTCCATCAACTCGATCTGCCACGCCGTCGGCAAGCGCCCCTTCAAGTCCCGTGACCGCTCCGGGAACGTGTGGTGGCTGGCCGTCCTGTCCTGCGGCGAGTCCTGGCACAACCTGCACCACGCCGACCCGACGTCCGCGCGGCACGGCGTCGAGCGCGGCCAGATCGACTCCTCGGCGCGGCTGATCCGCTGGTTCGAGGCGTTCGGCTGGGCGTACGACGTGCGCTGGCCGTCACGCTCCCGTATCGATTCCCGCCGCAACACCGACGCGGACCCGTCCCGGCGCCGGAAGGCGAGCGCCGAAGCGGCATGATGGACGGTGTGGCCATCGATCCCAGCAGCACCGCGAGCAATGAGAAGCCCCGGCGCGCCCGCCGTACCCGGATGACCGGGGCGGAGCGCCGGCAGCAGCTCCTGGAGATCGGCCGCACGCTCTTCGCGGCGAAGGGGTTCGAGGCGACCTCGGTGGAGGAGATCGCGGCGAAGGCCGGGGTCTCCAAGCCGGTCGTGTACGAGCACTTCGGCGGCAAGGAGGGCCTGTACGCGGTCGTGGTCGACCGTGAGATGCGGCGGCTGCTGGACATGGTCACGAGCTCCCTCACCGCCGGGCATCCCCGCGAGCTGTGCGAGCAGGCCGCGTTCGCCCTCCTCGACTACATCGAGGAGTACACGGACGGCTTCCGCATCCTCGTCCGCGACTCCCCCATCCCGCAGTCCACCGGCTCCTTCGCCTCCCTGATCTCCGACATCGCGACGCAGGTCGAGGACATCCTGGGGCGCGAGTTCAAGAGCCGGGGCTTCGATCCCAAGCTGGCTCCCCTGTACGCGCAGGCGCTGGTCGGCATGGTCGCGCTCACGGGCCAGTGGTGGCTGGACGTCCGCCGCCCCAAGAAGGCGGAGGTCGCCGCGCACCTGGTGAACATCGCCTGGCACGGGCTGGACGGCATGGAGGCCAAGCCGCACCTGATAGGGCGCCGCAAGTCGTGACCCTGCTCCGCACCCACCCCGTCTTCCCTGGTCCCTGATCGCCCTGGGCTCCCTGGCCACCCTCGCCACGGGCGCGGCGGCCCTCGCCCACCTGGGCCTGCTCCACGCCCAGGTCATGCACATCACGGGCTGCGGCCCCCTCCCGAATCTGCCGGGCAACGGCCGCCCTGGTCGCGCGCGAGCCGTGGGGCACATGGGTCGCGGTGACCCACGCGTTCCCGTCCCGCCTGGGCTGGACCCTGGCGGCACTGCTCCCGGCGGGCTTCGTGGCCCTGTGCCTGCGGGGGCGGCGGCGGAACGGCTGAGGTCCGCCTGAAGATGCGCAACCTACGCAATCTATAGGCGGGAACATTAACCTTGTGCCACCATGGCGCCATGACTGAGATCACGATCAGCGCGGCCCGCGCACAGTTGGGCGACTTGGTCCGGCGCGCGGCTCACAGCCGCGAGACCATCGCCCTCACGGATCATGGACATGTGGCGGCGTTGCTGGTTTCCCCGCAGGTGATCGAGGACCTCGAGGACGCGCTGGTGTTCGCCGACTATCAGCGACGCAAGGCGGAGGGAACCCTTGAGCCGGGTATCCCCATGGCGGAGGTGCGCAAGCGGCTGGGGCTCGAACAGAAGTGACCTACGAGATCGTCTTCGAGCCGCACGCCCTGAACGCCGCCGCTCGTTTCCTCGAAGAAGACCCGAGCGGTCTGGCGTTGGTGCTGGACACCATCGACAAGCTGGCCGACGATCCCCGGCCGACCGGGTCGTTCGCGTATGGCTCGCCCAACCTCCGCCGACTGCGCATCGGCGACTACCGGGTCCTGTACGTGATCGATGACGAAGTGATCCACATCCTCGTCACCCACCTGGGCCGCACGCCGTAGCGGTCGGCATCGCCGCCAGGAACTCCAGCCGGTTCCCCACCGGGTCCGACGCGTAGAACCGGATATGGCCGGGAAGCCCGTCGTCCCAGGCGACGTCCCCGAAGCGGGCCGCGTACGCCTCGATGTCCGTCACCCGCAGCAGGGGCTCGCTGCCCGGTGGTGCCGTGAGTTGGACGTGGTCGATGGACGTCAGCATTCCTGCGCCCCCTTCGTCGCCACCGCGAACAGGCGGCGGAACGGCAGGACCGTGCCGTGCGGCTGCTTCGGGTACGCCTCTCGGAGGAGGTCGCGGTACTCGGTCAGGAACGCGTCGCGGGCCTCGGGGTCGTCGGCGAGGGCGTCGAGGGCGGGGCGCAGGCCGGTGCCCTTGACCCAGTCGAGGACGGGGTCGTCGCCGGGCAGGACGTGGAGGTACGTGGTCCGCCAGACGTCGGCCGTGCCGCCGAGGCGGGCGAGGTAGGTCTCCGGGGTGTGGACGGAGTTCCCGGGGCGCAGGACGCCGGCGAGGCGGGGCCTCCAGCGGGGCGTGTCCGCCAAGTCCCGCATCAGCGCGTGGAGGGGCGCGTCGATGTTGTCGGGGACCTGGAAGGCGAGGGTGCCGCCGGGGGTGAGCGCGTCGAGCCAGGCGGGGAGGGCGTCGAGGTGGCCGGGTACCCAGTGGAGCGCCGCGTTGGAGATCAGCAGGTCGTACGGCTCCGCGGGGACCCAGGCCGTGAGGTCCGCGTGGGCGAAGTCGAGGTCCGGGGTGGCGTACGCCGCCGCGTCGGCCAGCATCCGCGGGGAGTTGTCGTAGCCGGTGACGCGGGCCGTGGGCCAGCGTTGCGTGAGGAGGCGGGTCATGTTGCCGGGGCCGCAGCCGAGGTCGGCGATGCGGGGGCGGGGCGCGGGGAGGCGGGGGACCCTCGCGAGGAGGTCGGTGAAGGGGCGGGCGCGGTGGTCCGCGTGGCGCAGGTACTGGGCGGGGTCCCAGGAGGGGCTGGTCATGGTTCCACGATGCCCGGCAATATATCTCGACGTCAAGAGACTCGACATCAAGAGACTTCACATCGACACAACCACTACACTGATCGCCATGGAGGACGAGGTCGATCGGCTGGTCGCGGCGTGGCGTCGGGAACGCCCGGACCTCGACGTGGAGCCACTCGAAGTGCTGAGCCGGGTCAGCAGACTGGCCCGCCACCTGGACCGCGCACGCCGGCTGGCGTTCTCCGAGCACCAGCTGGAGCCGTGGGAGTTCGACGTCCTCACGGCGCTGCGCCGGGCGGGCTCCCCCTACCAGCTCTCCCCCGGCCAGCTCCTCACGCAGACCCTGGTCACCTCGGGCACGATGACCAACCGCATCGACCGGCTCACCCAGAAGGGCCTGGTGGAGCGCCTCCCCGACCCGACGGACCGCCGAGGCGTCCTGGTCCGCCTGACCGCCGAGGGCCGTGACCGCGCGGACCAGGCGCTGGCGGGGCTGCTGGCGCAGGAGCGGGCGATCCTGGCGGAGCTGTCGACGGCCCAGCGGGGTGAACTGGCCGCGCTGCTGCGGCAGTTGACGGCCCCCTTCGACAACGTCCCCGGCTGACGGCCGGGCCCGCACACGAGCCCCCGGCCCCGGTGGTACCGGAGCCGGGAACTCACGGCGTCACACCTGGTAGTGCCCGGTGACCCAGTTCAGGGTGTTCTGGCCGAAGTAGCCGTCCGTCGCGAGGCCCGCGCCGTACGCCTCGTTCAGCTCCTGCTGGAGGATCTCGACGCAGGCGTCATGGCTGCCGGGGGCGTAGGAGAGCTCGCCGAGGCGTTCGTGGCGGTGGCCACGGTGCCGAGACCCGCGAGCATGACGACGCCGGCGGCGGCGCCGACGATCTTCTTGAGGTTCATTGCTGTAGTCCTTGCGGTCCTGGGGAAGGGGAGGCCGGCCGGTGAGGCACGGGCTCAGTAGCGGCCGGTCTCCACGTCGTCCGAGTTGAAGCCGCCGGAGGTGGAGGCGGAGCCGCGGGCGAAGGACTCGACGCCCGTGTCGTTCAGCATCGGGGTGTAGCAGGTGTACTGCCCCATGGAGGAGTTCCAGGACAGGCTGTCGCAGCGGTACCAGTCCCAGTTCGAGGTGCGCGTGACGGTGGCGCCGCCGTACGGGCCGGTCGAGCGCACGCGCGCCCACGCCGTACGGCAGGAGGTGCTGTAGCGCAGTTCGATCGTGCCGGCCTGGGTGCCGCCGACGTAGATGGCGTTCGATCTGGCCGTGATCGCGCTGTTCGCGCAGCCGCTGGAGATCGGGTCCTGGCCGTCGTAGGCGGCGTCGGCGCTGCCCGCGAGTCCGACGGTGAGGGCGGTCGCGGCGGCGGATCCGGACGACATGGCCGGATCCGCCTGTGACATGCACCACCCGCCGACGGGCGAACCGCACACCGGGAAAACGGAGTTGAAGGCTCCGGGAACGCTAGGCCAACTGCCCGCCCCGCTCGACGACGTCGCCGGCGAGGTCCACCGGGCCGACGCCCGCCCGCCGGGCCAGTGCCACCGCCGCCAGGGTGGAGTGCACACCCAGCTTGCCCAGGACGTTCTGCATGTGGGTGCGGACCGTGTGCGGTGACAGGAACAGGCGCTCGGCCACCGCCTTCCTGCCCAGCCCCGCCACCATGCAGCGCAGCACCTCCCGCTCCCGGGGCGTCAGCGACTCGACCAGCCGCTCGCTCTCCGTCCGGTGCTTGCGCGCGGCCGTCAGCTCCCGCAGCACACCGGTCAGCAGGGCCGGCGGCAGATGCGTCTCGTCGCGCAGCACCCCCCGGATGACGGTCAGCAGCCGCGACAGGGAGCAGTCCTTGGCGACCCACCCGGACGCCCCCGCCTGCAACGCCAGCGCGGCCCGCCGGGGATCGTCCTTCTCGGCGAGCACGACGACCCGCACGTGCGCCTGGGACGACCGGACGCCGGAGACGAGCGAGATCCCGTCCACGTGCCCGTTCTCGCTGACCTCGTGGACCGGCACCGCGGGCCTCAGCCCGGGGGCGACGGCGCCCAGATCGGCGTCCACGAGAAGCACGTCGAAGCGACGCCCCTCCGCGGCGGCCCGCTCCAGACTCCGCAGCGCCGCGGGGCCGCTCCCGGCGGCGGACACCTCGACGTCCGGCTCGGCGGCCAGCGCCGCCGCCAGCGACTCCGCGAAGATCCGGTGATCGTCGACGACCAGAACTCGGATACGAACCACGAAACCCCCTTCCCCGATGCTCCTCGACGGAGCAGGGGATACCCCAGAAAAGGCCGGAGAACGACGGCTGCGGGTACGACGCCCGTGGCGCGGGTGCCGCACGGCCGCCGCCGTGCGGCACCCGCGCCGCGAGCGCCGTACCCGACTGTCTCGCCCCCTGAACGGCACCGGCCCCCCGCCGGTGCTGTTCACAGAGTAGGGCCGGGAGCACGGAGCGGAAGCGGTTTCGCAGAACTGGTCGGCCGAGGCGTTTATGGTGTGCCGCATGTTCGGCTTTGAGACAGAAGTGGACAACACCCGACGCGCGCTGCTCCGTACGAGGCTCCGGGCGACGAACCTCTCCGCGTCACCCGGGCTGCGCGCCCTCCAGCTCACCCCGGACGCCACCGAGTCCCCGCTGCACATCTGGGCCACCACCCCCGACAACCCCCTCTGCGGCGGCCTGGTCGGCCACACCTGGGCCTCCTGGCTCCACGTGACGTTCCTCTGGGTGGACCCCGACCTCCGCGGCACCGGCCTCGGCACCGACCTCCTCGCGCGGGCGGAACGCATCGCCCGCGACGACCGCGCCTGTACGGCCGTACGCCTGGAGACGTGGGACTTCCAGGCGCCGGGCTTCTACCGGAAACAGGGGTACGAGGAGGTCTGCGCGATCCCCGACTACCCGCCGGGGGTCACGGAGTTCACGTTCACGAAGCGCCTGGCCTGACCCCCGGCCCGGCCGCCGGACCACCCTGCACTTTGCATTACCTTTACCCTATGACCTCCGCGCACCTCGCCACCCAGCCCGCAGCACCCTCGGACGGGATCACCGGGTGGGTCACCGGCCTCATCGAGACGATCGGGGGTCCCGGTGCGGGGTTGGCGATCGCCCTGGAGAACCTCTTCCCGCCGATCCCCAGCGAGGTGATCCTCCCGCTCACGGGGTTCGCCGCGGGGCAGGGGGTGCTGAGCCTGCCGTCCGCGCTGTTCTGGACGACCCTCGGGGCGACGGTCGGGGCGGTCGTCCTCTACTGGATCGGCATGCTGGTCGGGCGCGACCGCGTCCACGCGATCTGGGCGAAGCTGCCCCTGGTCAAGCCGGCCGACCTGATCCGCACGGAGGAGTGGTTCGCGCGCCACGGCACCAAGGCGATCTTCCTCGGCCGCATGCTCCCCGTCTTCCGCAGCCTCATCTCCGTCCCGGCCGGCGTGGAACGCATGCGCCTGCCCACGTTCGTCGCGCTCACGGCCCTCGGCAGCCTGATGTGGAACTCGGTTCTGATCATGGCGGGTTACTGGCTGGGCGACCAGTGGGAGGTGGTGGAGGCGTATGTGGGGGTCCTGTCGAAGGTGGTCCTCGGACTGGCGGTGGCGGGGGTGGCACTGTTCGTGACGGTACGGGTCCGCAGCCGGGGTCCCAAGGCCCGGCATCGCCGTACGACGTGACCTCGCGGCGCCACTCCGCGCCCCTGACAACGCAAAGCGGCCCCGCGTGAACGCACAGGGCCGCTCTCCGTACCGCTCAGACCAGGCGCCGTGCCCCCGGTGCCGGGATGGCCTCGAAGACGCGGGGGGCCGTGAAGCCGGCTGCCGTGAACGCCTCATCGATGGCCTTCGTGATGCCGGGGACGTCGGACTCCTCGGCCAGGACGATCGCCGAGCCGCCGAAGCCGCCGCCGGTCATGCGGGAGCCGAGGGCGCCGGCCGCCAGGGAGGAGTCGACGACGAGGTCCAACTCCGGGCAGGAGATCCGGAAGTCGTCCCGCAGCGAAGCGTGCCCCTCCACGAGAACCGGCCCGATCTCCCGCGCGTCCGCGCCGGACGTCATGAGCGCGACCACCCGCTCCACCCGCTCGTCCTCGGTCACGACGTGCTTGACCAGGCGGCGGATCTCCTCGTCGTCGATGCGCGCGAGCGCCGAGTCCAGCTCCGCGTAGGGGACGTCGCGCAGGGCGGTGACGCCCAGGAGCGCGGCACCCTCCTCGCAGCCCGCCCGGCGCTTGCCGTACTCGCCCTCGCTGTGGGCGTGCTTGACCTGCGTGTCGACGACCAGCAGGCGCAGGCCCTCGGACGCGAGGTCGAAGGGGATCTGCTTCTGGGAGAGGTCGCGGGTGTCGAGGAAGAGGGCGTGGCCCTCCTCGCAGCAGGCGGACGCGGTCTGGTCCATGATGCCGGTGGGGGCGCCGACGTAGACGTTCTCGGCGCGCTGGCACAGGCGGGCCAACTGCCAGCGCTGGAGGCCGAGTTCGTAGAGGTCGTTCAGGGCGACGGCCACGACGACCTCGAGGGCCGCCGAGGAGGAGAGGCCCGCGCCCGAGGGGACCGTGGACGTCAGGTGGATGTCCGCGCCCCGGACCGCGTGGCCCGCTTCGCGCAGCGCCCAGACCACACCCGCCGGGTACGCGGTCCAGCCGGTGTCGGTGCCGGGCTCCAGCGTCGAGAGCTCGACGACACCGCCGTCCACGTCGGCGGAGTGCAGGCGCAGGACGTCGTCCTCGCGCCGCGACACCGCCGCGATCACCGTGTGCGGCAGAGCGAACGGCATCACGAAGCCGTCGTTGTAGTCCGTGTGCTCGCCGATGAGGTTGACGCGGCCGGGCGCCGCCCAGACGCCTTCCGGGGCGGCACCGTACAACTCCTCGAAGCCGTCCCGGACTTGCTGTGCGGACAACTCAGCTCTCCTTCGAAATCTGCTGTGCGAATTCCCACGCGTCGGCGACGATACCGGCGAGGTCGGCGCGGGACGGCTGCCAGCCCAGCTTCTCGCGGGCGGTGGCGGCGGAGGCGACGAGGACGGCGGGGTCGCCGCCGCGCCGGGGGGCCACGATCTCGGGGACCGGGTGGCCGGTGACCTTGCGGACGGTGTCGATGACCTGGCGTACGGAGAAGCCCTCGCCGTTGCCGAGGTTGCAGATCAGGTGCTCGCCCGCCTCGGCCGCCTTCAGCGCGAGGAGGTGCGCCTCGGCCAGGTCCGCGACGTGGATGTAGTCGCGGACGCAGGTGCCGTCCGGCGTCGGGTAGTCGTCGCCGTACACCGAGATCGCCTCGCGGCGGCCCTGGGCGACCTGGAGGACCAGGGGGATGAGGTGCGACTCGGGGTCGTGCCGCTCGCCCTGTGCGCCGTACGCGCCCGCGACGTTGAAGTAGCGCAGGGAGACCGCGCCGAGGCCGTGCGCGTGGGCCTCGCTGGTGATCATGTAGTCGACGGCGAGCTTGGTGGCGCCGTAGGGGTTGGTCGGCTTGGTGACGGCGGTCTCGGGGATCGGGACCACGTCGGGCTCGCCGTACGTGGCGGCCGTCGACGAGAAGACGAGCTTGCGTACGCCCGCCTCGCGCATCGCGCCGAGCAGCGCCATCGTGCCGCCGACGTTGTTCTCCCAGTACTTCTCGGGGCGTACGACCGACTCCCCTACCTGGGAGCTGGCGGCGAAGTGGAGGACCGCCTCGTACGAGGCGTCGAGCCACTTGCCGGCGTCGCGGATGTCGCCCTCGACGAACGTCGCGCCCGCCGGGACGCCCTCGCGGAACCCGGTGGAGAGGTTGTCGAGGACCGTCACCTCGTGGCCGGCCTCAAGAAGGTGCTGGGCGACCACGCCGCCGACGTAACCCGCACCGCCCGTGACCAGGTACTTGCTCATGAACTCGCTACCTCTCGGAGTCGCTCGGCCGCGCGCTCCGGGGCGATGTCGTTGATGAACGCGCCCATGCCCGACTCGGAGCCCGCGAGGAACTTCAGCTTGCCGGACGTACGGCGGATCGTGAAAAGCTCCAGGTGCAGCGCGAAGTCGTCGCGGCTGACCCCGTCGAACTCCTCCAGCTGGCCGAACGGCGCCTGGTGCCAGGCGGCGATGTACGGCGTCACCGGCTGATCCTCGCCGAAGATCCGGTCGAAGCGCCTCAACAGTTCCAGATAGACCTTGGGGAACTCTGTGCGCGCGCCCTCGTCGAGTCCGAGCAGGTCCGGGACCCTACGACGGGGGTAGAGGTGTACCTCGTACGGCCAGTGCGCGGCGTACGGCACGAACGCGACCCAGTGTTCACCCTCCAGGACTACGCGCTCGTCCGCGAGTTCACGCTCCAGCACGGCGTCGAAGAGGTTCTCGCCGCCGGTCGCGTCCTTGTGCGCGGCGACCTGGCGCAGCATGAGGGTGGTGCGGGGCGTGGTGAAGGGGTAGGCGTAGATCTGCCCGTGGGGGTGGCCGAGGGTCACCCCGATCTCCTCGCCCCGGTTCTCGAAGGCGAAGACCTGCTGGACGGAAGGAAGATGCGACAGCTCCGACGTCCGGTCGGTCCACGCCTCCAGGACCAGGCGCGCCTGCTCCTCGGTGAGGTCGGCGAACGACGAGTCGTGGTCGGACGTGAAGCAGACGACCTCGCAGCGGCCCGAGTCGCCGGCCAGCGAGGGGAAGCGGTTCTCGAACACGACGACGTCGTACGACGAGTCCGGGATCTCGCTCAGGTTGTCGCCGTGAGTCGGGCACAGCGGGCACTGGTCGACCGGCGGGTGGTACGTCCGCCCCTGCCGGTGCGAGGCGATGGCGACCTCGTCACCGAGCAGGGGGTCCCTGCGTACCTCCGAAGTGGTGACGGTGCGGTCGAGTGGACGGCGGTCCACCGCGTCGCGCACCGAGTCGTCCCGCAGGTCGTAGTAGATCAGCTCACGACCGTCGGCCAGCCGGGTCGAGGTCTTCTTCACCTTCGACTCCCCATCCGTGCACCAGCACAGCTAGAAGCATCCAAACAGAACCGAACACATCAAACCACAAACACACACATCCGGTCACCCTTGGAAGGGCCCCTGTGTATCCCCCCACGTCTCTGGCAGCCGAGCTGCGGCTCCCCGTCAACGCGCTCGACTACACGATCCTCGGTATCTACTTCGTCGTCGTCCTCGGCATCGGATTCGCGGCCCGGCGCTCCGTGAAGACCAGTCTCGACTTCTTCCTCTCCGGGCGCTCGCTGCCCGCCTGGATCACCGGGCTCGCGTTCATCTCCGCGAACCTCGCCGCGACCGAGATCCTCGGCATGGCGGCCAACAGCGCGCAGTACGGGGCGTACACCGTCCACTGGTACTGGATCGGCGCCATCCCCGCGATGGTGTTCCTCGGCCTGGTCATGATGCCCTTCTACTACTCCTCCAAGGTCCGCTCCGTCCCCGAGATGCTGCTCCTGCGCTTCGACAAGTGGGCGCACCTGCTCAGCTCGGCGCTGTTCGCGTTCGCCGCGATCCTCATCGCCGGGGTCAACCTGTACGCCCTCGCCATCGTCGTCGAGGCGCTCCTCGGGTGGCCCGAGTGGGTCGCCATCCTCGTCGCCGGGTTCTTCGTGCTCGCGTACATCACGCTGGGCGGGCTGTCCTCGGCCATCTACAACGAGGTCCTCCAGTTCTTCGTGATCCTCGCCGCGCTGATCCCGCTGTCCGTGCTGGGCCTGAAGAAGGTCGGCGGCTGGGACGGGCTCACCGACTCCCTGAAGGCCACCCACGGGGACGACTTCGTCACCGCCTGGGGCGGCACCGGCATCGGCTCCGACAACCCCCTCGGCGCGAACTGGCTCACCATCGTCCTCGGGCTCGGGTTCGTGCTGTCCTTCGGGTACTGGACGACGAACTTCGCCGAGGTGCAGCGCGCTCTCTCCGCCAAGAACCTCTCCGCCGCCCAGCGGACGCCGCTCATCGCCGCGTTCCCGAAGATCTTCATCGTCTTCCTGGTGATGATCCCGGGGCTGGTCGCGGCGGTCCTGGTCCCCAAGATCGGTACGTCCGGCTCCGACCTCCAGTACAACGACGCGATCCCCTACCTGATGGAACAGCTCCTGCCCAACGGGGTCCTCGGGATCGCCGTCACCGGTCTCCTCGCCGCCTTCATGGCGGGCATGGCGGCGAACGTGTCGTCCTTCAACACGGTCTTCACCACCGACATCTGGCAGAAGTACGTCGTCAAGGACCGCGAGGACTCCTACTACGTCCGGTTCGGGCGGCTCATCACCGCCATCGGCGTCGCGGCGTCCGTCGGGACCGCGTTCCTCGCGTCCTCCTTCTCCAACATCATGAGTTACCTCCAGACCCTGTTCTCCTTCTTCAACGTGCCGATGTTCGTCGTCTTCATCATCGGGATGTTCTGGAAGCGGGCCTCGGCGAAGTCCGGGTTCTGGGGGCTGCTGGCAGGCACGACGGCCGCGATGATCAACTACTTCGTCCTCTACAAGCAGGACGTCATCGGCATCCCGTCCGACCAGGGCGCGAACTTCGTCTCCGCGATCGCCGGGTTCGTGGCGGGCGCGGTCGTCATGGTGGCCGTGTCCCTCTTCACGGCGCCCAAGCCGGAGGCGGAACTCCAGGGCCTCGTCTACGGCACACGCTCCCCCGGCATGTCCGAGGCGCCCGCCGCCGGCGACAACGCGTGGTACCGCCGCCCGGCGCTGCTCGGCTGGAGCGCCGTCATCATCGCCGCCGCCTGCTACATCCCGTTCTCCTTCTGAGAGGCTCGCCATGTCCGACCACTACTCGGAAAAAGACGTCCATCGCGAGGTGACGGAACTGGAGGGGAAGTCCACGACCGCCGCGCGCATCTTCGATCTACGGCGGATCATCGGGGGCCTCTTCGTCCTCTACGGCGTGATCATCACCATCACCGGCCTCACCGACGGCGACGCCGAGATCGACAAGGCCCAGGGCATCAACATCAACCTCTGGACGGGGCTCGGGATGCTGGCGCTGGGGGTGTTCTTCCTGGCGTGGCTGTGGCTGCGGCCCACACCGGCGCCTACGCCGCCGCTGCCGGAGGAGGAGGGCAAGGAGTGAGGTGACGCGGGGGTGCCCGGCCCTTGGGGGGTGGGCACCCTTCTTCTCGTACGGGTCGGTGTCTGTCTCACACTGGGCGTGGGAGGACCCGTGACTCAGCAGACCCTGTACCGACGGTTGCGCGCGCTGCGTGACGGCTTCACGCCACCGCCCGGCCTCACATGGCCCGAGATCAGCGACGGCAAGCTCGTCATGATGCTGCGTCCGGGGCCGCGCCATCAGCTGACCGCGATGCTGGTGCGGAGACAGTTGGACGCGCAACTCCCCGAGGGGCTGGGGGTGTTCGAGGCGACGGACACGGACGCCGAGGCTCTGGGCGTCCTGCGTGTCCCGGATCTCCACGTGTGCCGTGAGGCGGCGATGGATTCGGACGGGCCCCTCGATCCCCGCGAGATCCTCCTCGCGGTCGAGATCGTCTCCCCGTCCAACCCGGAGAACGACTACCGGGACAAGGCCCGCGACTACCCCGCGATGGGCATCCCCCGCTACCTGATCCTCGACCCCCGCGACGGCACCTGGACCTACCAGTGGGGAATAGTCCCGGGCGAGGAGCGTCCGGCGTACGGCAACCGGCTGCGTCTGTCGTACGGCGAACCGGTCGGTGTGGTCACGGAGTTCGGGGTCTGGGAGGTCGGGACCGGGGGCCTTCCCCGTTACGGCGGGTCGGAATAGCGTCAGGCGTGGTGCTCGTGGGCGATGGTGTCCAGTTCGGTCATGTCCTCGTCGGAGAGGGGGAGGCCGGCGCCCCTGATGTTCTCGTGCAGGTGGGTGATGGATGACGTGCCGGGGATGAGGAGGATGTTCGGTGAGCGGTGCAGCAGCCAGGCCAGGGCGACCGACATGGGGGTCGTCGCCAGCCGGGTCGCGACGCGCGTGAGCGCCTCGGACTGGAGCGGCGTGAAACCGCCGAGGGGGAAGAAGGGTACGTAGGCGATACCGGCGGCGGCGAGGTCGTCCACGAGGGCGTCGTCGTGGCGGTGGGCGAGGTTGTACATGTTCTGCACGCACAC
This sequence comes from Streptomyces niveiscabiei, assembly GCF_033794345.1. Lineage (NCBI taxonomy): Bacteria > Bacillati > Actinomycetota > Actinomycetes > Kitasatosporales > Streptomycetaceae > Streptomyces > Streptomyces niveiscabiei. The sequence goes on along the minus strand of NZ_JARAYJ010000056.1, from coordinate 3,238 downwards.
GAGCGGAGCGATACCGCGCGCCTCGGCGACCTGCTCCGCCGTGACGTTGCTGACACCGAGGTGGCGGATCAGCCCCTCCCGCTGAAGCCCGGCGAGCGTCTCGAACGCCTCGGCGATCGAACCGGGCCGGGTGCCCTGCGCGTCGCCCATGCGCATGTTGACCAGGTCGAGGGCCTCGACGCCGAGGGATTCGAGGTTCTCGTGGACCTGCCCGCGCAGGTCCTCCGGACGGCGGGCCGTGGGCCAGCCGCCCTGTGCGTCCCGGGTCGCCCCCACCTTCGTGGCGACGAACGGCCGCTCCGGACAGGTCCGCAGCGCCTCGCGGATCAGCTCGTTCGTGCTGCGCGGACCGTATGCGGCGCTGGTGTCGATGTGGGTGACCCCGAGGCCGACCGCCTCACGCAGGACGGCCAGCGCGCCGTCGCGGTCGGCGGGCGGTCCCATGACCCACGGTCCGGCGAGCTGCATGGCGCCGTACCCGAACCGGGACACGGTCGCGTCACCCAACGTCCAGGTTCCGCCGGGAAGGGATGGGGAGGGCGTGTTCATCGTCGTGCCTTTCACTTCATGCCGGGGGTGGTGTCTCCGTCCCCCGTGCACCAGGGTTGGCGAGGAACTTCCGGCCGGGAAGTGGGCACTTCGAAGTGCCCAACGATCCAGAAGGTGAGAAGCGAGACCAGTGACGACGACGCGGGCCGACGAGAAAGCGCGGGCGAAAGCGGAGTACAACGCGTTCCTGGAGCTGTGCCCCAGCCGTCAGCTCCTCGACCGGATCTCCGACAAGTGGGTCGTCCTGATCCTGTGCGCGCTGGCCGGCGAGACCGGCACCCCGCCCGCCCCCAAGCCCCTGCGCCACTCCGAACTCGCCCGCCTCCTGGCCGGCGCCAGCCAGAAGATGCTGACCCAGACCCTCCGCTCCCTCGAACGCGACGGCCTCCTCACCCGCACGATCACCCCCACGGTCCCGGTCACCGTCACCTACGACCTGACCGACCTCGGCCTCTCCCTCCACCACCTGACCCGTGGCCTCCGAGAGTGGGCCCAGACCGAGATGGACCACGTCCTGGCCAACCGCGAGTCGTACGACGCGGGGTCTTCCTAGCGGCCCACACGGCAGAGCCTTGCCGCCCCGGCAGGGACGCGGGCGGCAAGGCTCGACTGTGCAGGAGCGGCCTACGGCAGGAGGAGGTTGCGCTGGCCCTGGGCGATTCCGCCGGTGAAGGCGCGGTAGTCGTCGGCGGAGATGATGAGGACCTTGGCGTCGGGGTCGCCGACGTCTTTGGAGTCGCGGAGGGCGACCACGCCGTCGATGAAGGCGACCTCAAGGCAGTTGGCCCCGCCGTTGCTGAGGTCGCTCTTGACCCAGACAGCGTCGGTGAGGTCGATCTTCTTGTTCATGTGTAACGGTCCTTGATCAGGTCGTGGATATGACGCTTCGAGGCGCCCACGTCGAGAGCTTCGGAGCGGAGGTGGTTGAACGCCATCTCGTAACGTCCAATGTCACTATCTTCCTCCAGGTACTGCGCAGTTGTCATCGACTCAACTACGACCACAGGTGCCCCGACGGGGAAATGCAGCAGGTGGAACTGTCCATCGACCCCAGCATGCGCGCCTTGCGTGAAGGGGAGTATCTGGAGCGTCACATGCTTGTGCTCCTCGGTCACGGCGAGCAGATGCTCAAGCTGGGCCTTCATCACATGCTTCTCCCCGACCTCCCGTAGCAGCGCGGACTCGTCGAGCACGCACCACAAGTGGAGCGGTTCCTCCCGGAACAGTGCTTGCTGCCTGACCATGCGCAGTTCGACGAAGTTGTCGATCTCACGGGTGGTCTGCCACTGGCGGCTGCGCTCCACGACCACCCTGGCGTAATCGGGGGTCTGGAGCAGGCCGGGGATCATCCAGGCGAACGTCTCGCATTTGGAGGCGAGTTCCTCCAGGTGGAGATACTCGGCGAAGGGGTCGCGGACGGTGTGACGGTACTGGTCGAACCAGTTGACCCGCTTGTTCGAGTTCGCCAGCGATGCCAGCTTGCGGATCTTCTCGACCCGGTCCTTCTTCGTGAGGCCGTACACCTCGAAGAACCCCGCCAGCGCGATACCCGGCACCCGCTGCTTGCCGTTCTCGATCTTGCTCAGTGCCGATGCCCCGGAGAGGCACAGGCGCTCGGCGGCCTCCGTCAGGCTCATCCCCGTCGCCTTGCGCAGGGCGCGGAGTTCGAGTCCCAAACGCCGTCGGTGCAGGTTGGGTTGGGCGTCGGTCATATTTCCCACCTCCTGGCGCGGAGAGTATCGCCGGACGGCGCTCGGTGGACCACTTTTCGCAGAAGGCACTCTTTAGAGTGATGGGTCTTGCGAGACATTTTTCTTTCCGGAACATTACTAGCCAGGCGACCGCCAACTTCCAACCCCGCCCCAGGAGTTGATGTGCTGATCAGCCACGGCGACGACGACCGCCCCGCCCTAGTCCTCACCGACACCCCCGACGGCCCCGCCTCCCGCATGGCCGCCCGCCTCGGCCTCACCCCCGTCGCCCCCGTCCGCCTCCCCCCGTCCACGACCCTCACCCTCCCCGGCACCGACCTCACCTCCGCACGCAAGGCCCGCCACCACATCCGCACGACGGCCGAAACCCACCACCTCCCCCCACCCCACGCCTACGACCTGGAGATCGTCACCGGCGAACTCGTCGCCAACGCCCTGGAGCACACCAAGAGCACGACAATCACCCTGACCTGCACCTTCACCCCCACCACAGCCGTCCTGACGGTCACGGACGAAGGCACAGCCCACCCCTTCCTGCCCCACCCCGCCCTCACCCCGGACGAGGAACACGGCCGGGGCCTCCTGATCACGGACGCAATCGCAACCAGGTGGGGCACATGCAGGACCCGCCGGGGCCTGATGGTGTGGGCGGAGGTGGAACTACAAGCCGAGCACCCGAAGTCGACACCGTGACCCCCAGCGGCGGAAGAGCCGCGTACGGCGGGGAGCGGGGGCCGGGGGTGCGGCGCAGCCCGTCGCTTACGGCGATCGCAACGCACGGCTCGGTCTACCCCACCGACCAACACACTCCGCGACGGGCTCGCCGCGCCCCCCCCCCCCCCCCCCCCCCCCCCCCCCCCCCCGGCCCCCCCCCCCCCCCCCCCCCCCCCCCCCCCCCCCCCCCCCCCCCCCCCCCCCCCCCCCCCCCCCCCCCCCCCCCCCCCTCGCCGTAGGTCGCGAGCTTCTTCTCGCCCACC
>NZ_JARAYJ010000055.1:0-45355 GCF_033794345.1 Streptomyces niveiscabiei | reverse complement strand
GAGGCGGTACTCGTCGGCGCAGAACGCGGCGAGCATCTCGAACTCGGCGGGGGTGACGAGGGAACGGCCGGTGCGGGTGGGGAGTGCGGTGGTGGGCATACGGCGCCTCTCACGGTCGGGGCGAAGGCTCTGGGCTTCGGCCACGAACGGGACGTTAGGCGGCGTGATTGCTTCTCGGTGGGCGGATTGCGCGCGATTGCTCGCCCTGAAAGAGAGCTTGTTTCCGATTGCTCAGGAGGGGTCCAGTGCTGCCCTCGCCCGGCCGATGAGGCGGCGGGCCGACGAGCCGTACACGGCGGATTCGGCGAGCCAGTCCCAGGCCCGCTCGTACAGCCGGAGATCCTCGTCCCCCTTGAGCCACAGCTCCTCGCTGATGGTCTCGACGATGACCAGGCGGCGGTCGAAGATCCAGAACCCGTGGGACGGCAGGGGCCGCATCTGCACGCCGAAAGGGAGGATGCCGAGTTCGACGCGGCGCTGTCCGACCAGGTTGTAGAGCCGGTCGAGTTGCTCGGCCATGACGTCCGCAGGGCAGTGACGGTGGTAGAGGGCGGCTTCGGAGAGGAGGAAGCGAAAGGTTTTCCCCGGGTCGTACAGCGTCTCCTGGCGCCGCATCCGGGCCTCGACCGCGCCCTCGGAGGCCGGGGGAATGCCCTGGAACTCCGCCAAGGTGTCGAACATCCAGCGGGCGTACTCAGGTGTCTGGAACAGGCCTGGGACACAGGTCACTTCAAGGCCGCGGATCATTTTCGTCGTCTCGGACTGGCGCACCGCGACTTCCTGACGGCCACGGAGTCCGCCGGCCAGCTGACGCCGCCAGGAGCGGTGCCGTTGCTTCGACTCCAACCCGGCGAGCAGGCCCTGGAGTTCGGCGTCCACGTCCGGTCGGCCACAGGCATGCGCCCATGCGGTCAGGTCCGCCGGGGACGGCGTCTGCTTGCCGTTCTGCAACCGGGAGACCTTGGAGGGCTGGCACCCGAGCCGGGCGGCCAGCCCTTTGCCGTCGAGACCGGCCTCGGTGCGCAGCTCGCGAAGCCGCACGCCGAGGGATTCTCTGGCGGTCTGGTAATCCGTACTCACATGGCCGAACGTACCTGCCTGGCGAACTCTTCGGTACGGATGGCGTGGTGCCAGGCGGCGTCCCTGGCCTGGCAGGCGACGAGGACTTCGGCCGGGTCCTCGGACACGTACACGCCGAGGGTGACGTCTTCGTCGTCGATCACGAAGCGGACGACGACCTTGGAGTCGAAGAGCCAGAAGTCGTAGTCGGGGAGCCTCAGTTGCTGGGCTTCGGCTCGGGTGAGGTTGCGGATGTCCTCGCCGGAGGCGACGTTCGCGGGTGCGCAGGCAAGGAGGAACTCCTGCCCCTGGGTGGGCGGTTCGTCGACCAGGCGGACTCGTTCGAAGCGCTTGCCTCGGGCCGTCTGGGCACGGACGTTGTCGTGCCAGGGGTTGTCCGTGTCGCGCGAGATGTCCTCACCGGCGAGGAACTCGCTCCACTTGGAGCTCGCGCGGTCGGACGCGTAACCCCGCTGCGTCTCCAGGCGCCAGGCGGTGTGCTCGAAGTCGCTGAACAGGTGGGTGATGGCCTCGAACGGCTGGAGTTCGGGGGCCTCGTGCCGGGGCGCGTACTGCGTCAGCAGTGTGCGCGGGACGCGGACGAACGCCTCGGACTCCTTGACGTCCTTGAGCTGAGCCAAGTGCCCGGGGTCGGTCTCCCGCTCCCCCTGTACGAGGATCTCGTCCGTGCCCTCGATCTCGTACAGGGTGGGGCAGTTACCGAGTCCGCTGGTCGTCCCGATGAACCTGAGCGTCATGTCTTCCTCCTGCCGAAGTCTGCCGGAGATCAGAATGCTCCCTGGGACCAAGGCGAGATGAGGAATTGCGGCAAAGTGCGCGGGCACACAGAGATTCGGCACCGGATTGCGCGCAATCCCCCACGCCCCCTCTCACCCCAACAACCCCACAGCCGGCGCCAACCCCCGCTCCCCCACCGGCATATCGTCCCGAATCAGGTTCTCCGGGATGAACACCCCGGCGATCACGCCGCCGGTCTCGGAGGCGCGGACCTCCACCCGCAACCCCTGCCGTTCGCGCAGCCGGTTCACCACGAACAAGCCGATCTGCTTGGCGTCGAGAAGGTCGACCTTGTCGGACTGGATCTTGCGGTTGGCGTCGGTGAGGGCGTCCTCGTTCATGCCGAAGCCGCTGTCCTCGATCTCGATGAGGATGCCGTCGCGCAGGTGGGCCGCGCGGATGTGGACCTGTGTCGAGGGCGGGGAGAAGGACGTGGCGTTCTCGACGAGTTCCGCCAGGAGGTGGACGACGTCCGCGACGCAGCCGCCGACGAGGGAGACGCGGGGGGTCGCCCAGATCTGGACCCGGTCGGCGTTCTCGATCTCGGAGACGGCCGCACGCAGGACGTCCGTGAGGGCGATGGGGTCGCGCCAGCCCCGGCCGGGGGCGATGCCGGAGAGGATGAGGAGGCTCTCGGAGTGGCGGCGCATACGGGTCGCGAGGTAGTCGACGCGGTACAGGTCGTGCAGGTCGGCCGGGTGCTGCTCGCGGTGTTCCAGCGCCGAGAGGAGGTCGAGCTGGCGGTGGAGGAGGACCTGGCTGCGGCGGGCGAGGCTGACGTAGACGCCGGAGATGCCGCTGAGGAGTTCGGCGCGCTCGGAGGCGGCCTTGAGGGCGGCGCGCTGGACGGCCGTCAACGCCGTACCGACCTGGGCGAGTTCGTCCCCGGCGAGGCGCCGCATGGGGGCCTCGGCGTCGATGTCCACCCCTTGCCCGGCGTGCAGGCGCCGCATCGCCTGCGGCAGCCGCCGCCCGGCCACTTCGAGGGCGGAGTTGCGCAGGTCCAGCAGCTCGACGATCAGCCCCCGCCCGACCAGCACGGACACCAGCAGCGACAGCAGCACGCCGACGAGTCCGAGCACCACGGCGACGCCGGACGCGCCCAGCGTGTCCCACCCGAAGGGGTTCGCCTTGGCGGTCGCGGCGACCCCGGCGTCCGCCTCGGCGCCCGCCAGCCCGCCGAGCACCTGCCCGACCGCCGTGTCCCACCCGGTGAGCGAGGGGACGGCGCCGGTCTTGCGCACCTGGTCCTCGACGGCGCGCACGGTCGCGTACCGGTCCCCGTCGAGCACCCGCCGGTACGCCGCCCGGTGCTCGGCCTTCAGATCGGCGACGGCCGGTTCGAGCAGCTCCCGCTGGTTCGCGACGGCGCCGACGAACGGGGCGTACTCGGCCCGCGTCAGCCGCCCGTCCGCGAGCAGCGCCTGCTCCTGCGCGACGGCCTCCCGCGCCCGCCCCAGCTCCAGCAGGACCCGCGCGTCGGAGGCGTCCGCGCTGTGTACGGCGCCGGCGAGCGCGCCGGTGACGGCGAACCCGTGCCGGACGACCGCCGAGTAGCCGTCGAACGTGGGACGCGTACGCAGGGCGGTGAGCGCCCTGGTGTCCCCCTTGAGCGCGTCGAGCCGCGCGGGGAGCGCCGCGTCGAGGAGCCCGGCGTCGGAGCCGGCGGAGTTGATGCCCTCCAGGACGACGGCGGCGGCCCGGTCGGTGGCGGTCTGCGCCTTCCGGTAGCCGTCGGGGTCCCCGCGCAGCGCGGCCGTCCGTTCGCCCTGCACGGCGGTGACGAACTCCCCGACGGGCGCGAGGAGTTCGGCGTTGACGTCCTTGCCGCGTTCGGCGTCGCCGATGCTGGAGGCGGTCGTCACGGCGGCGAAGCCCCACAGGGCCATCAGCGAGACGACGGGCAGCATCAGGAGGGCGACGATCTTCGCGCGGACGGATCTGGGCCGCAGGCGGTCGGTCGCTCGGGGGATACGCATGGAGACCTCTCAGAGAAGCTCAGGGAAAAGGGGTGCGGCGCCGACCCCCGATACGGCACCGCACCCTGTCTAGGCAGTCGTCAGCTCGACCTCGCGCAGCAGCTCCGCCGCCACCGCCGAATCGTTTCGCCCGGCCCCTGTCGGGGAGAGGGCGACGTACGCGGACGCCAGGAACAGGAACGACCCCAGCACCACGGCCAGCGGGAAGATGAACTGTGTCGCCGTCACCCCCGCCAGCGCCGCGCTGCTCGGCGCGAGCGAGATGTCGACCGCGAACATCGCCGTGTAGTGCATGGAACTCACCGCGAGCCCCATGACGAGCGCGGCGAGAGCCGCCAGCACCGGCCCGCGCACGACCAGCGTCAGCGTGAGCGCGGCGGTCGCGGCGACGACCGCGATGGCGACGGACGCGATGACCAGCGCCGGGTTGTAGCTCACCTCGCCGTGCAGGTTGAGCGCGGCCATGCCGGTGTAGTGCATCGCCGCGACCCCGAGCCCCGTACCGAGGCCGCCGAGGACCACCGAGGTGACGCGGGAGCGCCCGTACCCGGCGGTGAAGACGCCCGCCGCGACCACGCCGACCGACATGAGCAGGCTGAGGACGGTCAGCGGGACGTCGTACCGGATCGGCGTGCCGGAGACCGTGAAGCCCAGCATCGCGACGAAGTGCATCGTCCAGATCCCCGAGCCGATCGCGACGGACGCGAGGACGAGCCAGTTGCGCTTCGACGCGCCCTCGGACTCCAGCGCGCGGACCGTGCAGCGCAGTCCGAGCGCCGAGCCGACGCAGGCCATCACATACGACAGGACGGGCGTGACCCATCCCGCGCTGAAGTGGTCCATGTGCCCCATCGGGACTTCCTCTCGGCCGGGGTGGCCGATCTTGCCATCCGGTTCCGGCCGGTCAGACTGGCGCGAAATGGACCATGAACCACATTGCTGAACATTAAATTACTGGGCTGCGGGCAATATTCCAGGAGACGTTCACACTGGTCAGCGCCTTATGTGCGGGATCTCCCCGAGCCCTTCACGAGCCCATGACTAACAGGTCAGTTCAAGCCACCACGGTCGCGCCGGGCGCGGGTGCGACGGCCGTCCGCACACTGCGGCACGTGCCCGACGCCGCGAGCCGCTCCGCGATACGTGCCGCCCCGGCCGCGTCCCGGGCGAGGTACGCGGTCGTCGGGCCAGACCCCGAGACCAGCGCCGCGAGCGCGCCCGCCGCACGGCCCGCGTCCAGCGTCGCGCTCAGCTCCGGGAAGAGGGAGAGGGCGGCGGGCTGGAGGTCGTTGGACACCGAGGCGGCGAGGGCGTCGGGGTCGCCCTTCGCGAGGGCGTCGAGCAGGGGTTTCGACGCGACCGGCTCGGGTACGACGACGTCCGCCGTCAACCGGTCGAACTCCCGGTACACCGCCGGGGTCGACAGCCCCCGTACGGCCGTCGCGAACACCCAGTGGAAATCGCCGCCGACCTCCAGCGGGGTGAGCCGCTCCCCCCGCCCGACGCCGAGCGCCGCGCCACCGACGAGACCGAAGGGGACGTCGCTCCCCAACTCGGCGCAGATCTCCAGGAGTTCCTCCCGGGACGCCCCCGTACCCCACAGCGCGTCACACGCGACCAGCGCGCCGGCGCCGTCCGCGCTCCCGCCCGCCATCCCGCCGGCCACCGGGATGTCCTTGGCGATGTGGATGTGTACGTCGGGACCGCGCCCGTACCGCTCCCCCAGCGCGATCGCCGCGCGGGCGGCCAGGTTCGTACGGTCCAGGGGGACCTGGCCGGCGTCGGGGCCCTCGCAGGTGATCCGGAGTTCCTCGGCGGGGGTGACGGTGACCTCGTCGTAGAGGCCGACGGCGAGGAAGACGTTGGCGAGGTCGTGGAAGCCGTCGGGGCGGGGCGAGGCCACGGCGAGCTGGACGTTCACCTTGGCGGGGACGCGGACGGTGACACTCACGACGGCTCCTCGGCGACCTTGTTCTCCGCGATCCTCGCGAACTCCTCCACCGTCAGCGACTCCCCCCGCGCCTGCGGCGAGACCCCCGCCGCCACGATCGCCGCCTCCGCGGCAGCCGCCGACCCCGCCCACCCGGCGAGCGCCGCCCGCAGCGTCTTGCGGCGCTGCGCGAACGCCGCGTCCACCACGGCGAACACCTCCTGCCGGGACGCCGAGGTCTTGACGGGTTCGGCCCGGCGGACCAGGGACACCAGCCCGCTGTCCACGTTCGGCGCCGGCCAGAACACGTTGCGGCCGATCGCGCCGGCCCGCTTGACCTCGGCGTACCAGTTCGCCTTCACGGAGGGAACGCCGTACACCTTCGAACCCGGCGCGGCGGCGAGCCGGTCGGCGACCTCCGACTGGACCATCACCAGCGTGCGCTCGATGCCCGGGAACGTCTCCAGCATGTGCAGCAGGACCGGTACGGCGACGTTGTACGGCAGGTTCGCGACCAGCGCGGTCGGGGCGGGGCCCGGCAGCTCGGTCACCTTCATCGCGTCGGAGTGCACCAGCGCGAACCGCTCCGCGCGCGCCGGCATCCGCGCGGCGATCGTCGCGGGCAGCGCGCTCGCGAGGACGTCGTCGATCTCCACGGCCGTCACCCGGTCGGCGGCCTCCAGCAGCGCAAGCGTCAGCGACCCGAGCCCCGGTCCCACCTCCACGACCACATCGTCCGCCCGGACATCTGCGGTCCGGACGATCCGGCGGACGGTGTTCGCGTCGATGACGAAGTTCTGGCCACGCTGCTTGGTGGGCCGCACGCCGAGAACGGCGGCGAGCTCACGGATGTCGGCGGGTCCGAGAAGGGCATCGGGGGTGGGGCTGGTCACGGGACAAGGTTACGGGGGTGGTGGAGTGGTCGGTCACCCGTGCAGCCGTGCCCCGCAGTGTGGCCACGGGCTCGCCCCCCGGCGTACGTACAGCTTCTTCGCCCGGTACGTCTGTTCCGAGGCCGGTGCGTCCTGGGGGCGGCCGGTGCCGCCGAGGCTCTGCCAGGTGCGGGTGTCGAACTGGTAGAGGCCGCCGTACGTGCCCGAGGGGTCGACCGCGTTCGGGCGGCCACCCGACTCGCAGGCCGCGAGGCCGCCCCAGTCGAGGCCGTCCGCGCCCGCCACCGACATCGGCAGGGGCTTCGTACCCACCCGGACGAGCTGGTCGCGGGGCTCCCGGACGACCTCCACGCGGACCCTCTTCGGCTTCTGGCGGACGCCGTTCACCGTCCTCAGCGCGTACGTCACCCGCCGCAGCCCCGGTACGCCCGCCTGTTCCACCACCTCCGTGCCCTTGAACAGCGAGGGGTCCTCGGAGCGGCGCACCTCGAAGTCGACCGGCTCCTCGCGGACCTCGCGGGTGCCGGTGATCCGCAGGACGGTGATCGTCTGACCGTCGCGGGGGAAGCTGCCGGGCGGTACGGAGGTCGTGTCCTGCCCGGACAGCGTGATCCCGGCGGCCTCGACGGCCTCGCGGACGGTCCCGGCGTTCGTGCGGATCGTGCGGGCCCGCCCGTCGGCCATGACGGTGACGGACCGCTCCGTACGGACGTCCAGCGCGAGCCCGGCGCGGCCGATCCGCTGCGAGCGGGACGTGGAGACGTACGCGCCCTCGGCCCGGACACCGAGCTGCCTGAGCGCGCCCGCGACGGTCCGCGCGGTCGTCCACACCTCGCGCCGGGTGCCGTCGAGGGTGAGCCGTACGGGGCGGCCGTAGTGGACGGTGACCTCGTCGCCGCTGGCGAGTTCCTCGCCGGGTGCCGGGACGACGAGGTCGTGCTCCCCGATCCGTACCCCCTCCTCCGCGAGCAGTTCGGTGACGTCGTCGGCGAAGGTGTGCAGCGTGCGGGGCGTGCCGTCCACGGTCAGCTCGACGGCCTTGTCCTGGGCGACGAACGCGCTGGTGCCGCCGGCGAGGAACGCGACGACCAGGGCCTGCGGCAACAGCCTGCGCACCCCCGACTCGCCGGCCCCCTTGCCCCCCTTCCCCCTCCGCCGCTTCGCGGCCCGCCGCCGGGCGCCGCCCTGGCGGGGCACCACCGCTTGCGGAACGCCCGGCTGCGGAGCCGTTGCCTGCGGAGCCGGCGAAAAAGGCCGCTCACCCGGATATTCCCCCTCCACGACAGGCGGCTCGTACTGCGGTGCGTACGTGTACTGCGGACTGCTCACGCCGACACGCTCCAGAAGACGGGGGTCAATCGGGCCCACAGAACCTAGCGGGTCCTACGTGACTCTCCAAAGCGACTCGACTACTCAGGGTGCCGTTCGAATGAGGGGGTACCGCTCCAGCACCGCCCTCGTCAGCCGTACTCGCGCAGAACAGCGACCAGTTGACGCCCCTCGGCGGCCTTGCGGCGCAGCAGTACGGCGGCTGTGGTGTGGAGTTCGTTCCAGGAGTGGGGGCGTCCGACGGCCGACGCGTCGGGGACGGATGCCGTCGCGACGGCCAAGGACTGGGACGACTCTCCGGCTGCGGCGAGGGCATGGGCGAGGCAGGTCCGGTACCAGGTTCTGTCACGCCGGTAGGTGTCGGGCAGGGCGGCGAGGCCGTTGGTGAGGCGATCGACGGCTGTCCGCCAGTCCCGTACGTGCATGGCGGCCATACCGCGTTGCAGGGTGAACCAGGTCTCGCCGTAGAAGTACATCCACGGCGGCTCGTCCTCCGGGCGTTCGGCGGCCCGGCCGATCAGGGCTTGCGCGTCGTCCAGGAGCCGCATGGCGTCGTCCGCGTCGCCGTTGAGGGCGTGGCCGCGGGCGGCCATCTGTGCGGCCATGCCCTGGACGCCGAGGGACGCGCCGGAGACCGACCACTGTGCGGCTTCGGCGAGCCGTACGCACCGCGTTCCCCGTCCGCCGGACCACGCCATGTGAGCCTTCATGCTCAGCGTCGTCGCGGCCATGTCGGCGTCCCCGGCCTCCAACGCCCATTCGTGGCTGCGGTCGTACCAGGCCAGCGCGGCGGCCGACCGGCCCTGGTCTTGTGCCATCCAGGCCAGGAACTGAGCGTGTTCGGCGGCGAGCCGGACCACTCGGTCGGCCAGGGGGCCGCGCGCTCCCGTATAGAGACCGACGACCGTACGAAGCTGCTGGCGCATCACGCCGGCCAGCGGGCGGGAGCCGATCTCGTCCTCGGCCCGGCGGTGCCCGGCCAGCAGCCGGTCGAGCCAGTCGAGGGTGGGCGTGTCCACCCGGTGTCCGTCGTCGACAACGCTGGTGACGCGGGTGAGCAGGTCTTCGTCGGGTGCCATGTCGTCCAGCACCAGCGCGGGAACCGGTGCTGCTGACGGGGGCACCGTGCTCGCGGGTATTCCCAGTCCCACGACAATGCGCCGCCGTACCTCGGTCGAGGTGACATGCCGTCGCCCTCGCTCGATGTCCGACACGTCGGGCTGGGCGAGACCGACCCGTTCCCCGAGCTTCGTCTGACTCAGGCCGGTAAGCCTGCGGTAGTTGCGGAAGACCGCGCCCCAGTCCTCTTCAGCGGCTGCGGTGACGAGTGCCGGATGAGACCACAGATCGGGTTGGGGGTTCCCCATAACTCCCAATATAGGACGGGGCTATAGGACAGTGGGATGGGAATACGCGGTGGCGGGCGCGAAGGTCTTGTTCCGAAGACCCCGGCGGCCTCGCAGGGCCCCGGGGCGTGGCCAACGCTGCTGAGGAGCGTCACCATGCCCGACGGTACAGCCCCGTTCGGGGAGACACAGCGTCCTCCCGGACCCCGGATGACGATGCACGTGTTCACCGTCGACCGGTACGGCCGGGTCACTCGCGACCACGGCATCCGTACGGTGTCCGTCGGGCCGAACCCGGTGCGGGAAACGCTGCCACTGCGGTTCCCCGCGTGTGCCTGTCCGTCTCCTCGGCCTCGCCGGACGCCACGACGTGGGACATGTCCGGGAGTCGGCTCGGTGCCTGGTGGCTCTGGGAGAGCGCTACGACATGCTCGCGACGAGGACGCGGACATGAACCGGCACGCGCTGGCCATCGCCTACCTCAGCGTCCACGCCGTGCCCCGAACGCTCGACAGGAATGACACCACCGGCATGTCGCACATCCGCCGCTCCTAGACTGGCTCGTCCCCACCCGACCGGAAGAAGGAACCCATGCGACCCGCGCGCTTCCAGGACTGGCTGATCGACATCGTCAAGAACACGCCGGGAGTCGGTCGCGTCCAGTCCCTCGCCGACAGCGGTGACAGCAAGCACCCCTTCGGTATCGCGCTGACGCGGGACGGCAAGGAAGAGCTCTGGCAGATCACCGGCCAACTGGCCGACGGCGAGAAGCACGACCACGAGGAACGCCCGGTCGAGGACACCCCGTTCTCCGCGCCGGTTCCGGAGGCCGGCGCTGCGGCGGACGTCTGGCTCATCGGTGTGATCGGCGCGTCCGAGTCCCCGGAGATCGCCCGTGTCGAGCGCTGGCAGGACCGCCCCGAAGGGGCGTCGCAGTTCGGCTTCACGGTGTTCTTCCACGCGGGCTCCCGCGCCTTCGTCCGCCCCCTGTAGACCCTCTGCGACACGCTGAACGACGGCATGTCGGGGAGTGCACAGCACCGTCCACTCGACACAAGGAGTTCGACATGGAATCTGTGCCCTGCACCCGCACCCGCGCAGGTGCGCGTTTCGACCCCGGCCTTGTGGAAGGCAACTGCCCCGTCTGCGGAGCCGGGGTGGGCGCCGAGAAGGGTCAGCCGGTAGCCATGCACCAGAGGGCCGGCACGCGGGAAACGTGCCCCGGCTCGGGCTCCCCTGCACTGTGACGTGCTGACACCGGCCCGCTCCTCTGTCTCACCGGGGCAGAGGAGCGGGCCCTGTCTGTTCAGCGGCTGCCAGCACTTCGCCGCCAGGATCCGCGAGAGCTCACCGCAGGTTCTGACCGGCTCCGCCTGCTCAGGGCGGGCGGAACCGGCTTCACACCCACGTGTCCAGCCACATCCGCGTCCGCCAGTCATCCAGCGGCATCGCCGTCCCCGTGTAGATCGGCCAGAAGTAGATGAAGTTCCAGGCGATGAGCAGCACGAGGACCCCCGCGCCGGTCGCCCCGATGACCCGCCGGTTGTCGGAGGAGCCCGGTGGGCCGGCGAGGGCGCCGATCATCATGGCGACCGCGAGGCACAGGAAGGGGAGGAAGACGTCGGCGTAGAAGAAGAAGATCGTGCGCTCCTGGTACATGAACCAGGGGAGGTAGCCGGCGGCGATGGCGCCCGCGATGGCGCCCGCGCGCCAGTCGCGGCGGAAGAACCAGCGCCACAGGACGTAGAGGACGGCGAAGCAGGCGGCCCACCACAGGAGGGGCGTGCCGAGGGCGAGGACCTCGCGGGGGCACTTCTCGGCGACGCCGGTGGGGCAGCCGGAGACGCCCGGGGACGGGGTCTCGTAGAAGAAGGAGACGGGCCGGCCGAGGACGAGCCAGCTCCACGGGTTGGACTGGTAGGAGTGCGGCGAGGTGAGGTGCGTGTGGAACTTGTACACCTCGTGCTCGTAGTGCCACAGGCTCCGCAGCCAGTCGGGGAAGAGCCAGGTCCAGGAGCCGCCCTTGCCGTCGACGGCGGCCCAGTTGCGGTAGTAGCCGCCGGTACCGTCGGAGGGGGAGAGGATCCAGCCGGTCCAGGAGACGAGGTAGGTCAGGAGGGCTACGGGTACGGTCGCGAGGACGGCGTAACCCGTGTCGTACCTGAGGACTGCCTGGTACGGGGTACGGGCGCCCGCGACCTTGCGCGTCCCCGCGTCCCACAGCAGCGCCATGACGATGAACGCGGCCATGAAGTACAGGCCGTTCCACTTGGTGCCGATGGCGAGGCCGAGCATGAGACCGGCGGCCCAGCGCCAGGGGCGCAGGCCGAAGCGGAAGTGGTCGCCGACGGCGGCGTCGGGGCGGTAGCGGCCGTCCGCGTCCGGCGTCAGGGACGCCGCGAGCTTCTCGCGCGCCTTGTCCCGGTCGATCACCAGGCACCCGAACGCCGCGAGGACGAAGAACATCAGCACGCCGTCGAGCAGCGCCGTACGGCTCATGACGAAGTGCAGGCCGTCCACGGCCATCAGCGCGCCCGCGAGGCAGCCGAGGAACGTCGAGCGCAGCAGCCGTCGGCCGATGCGGCACAGCAGCAGGACGGACAGCGTCCCGAGCAGCGCCGTCATGAAGCGCCAGCCGAAGGGGTTGAAGCCGAACATCAGCTCGCCGAGGCCGATGACGTACTTGCCGACCGGCGGGTGGACGACGTACGCGGCGCCCGTGGGCACCGGCACGTCGCCGTTCGAGTTGAGGATGAGCTGGTTGACGTTCTTGTCCCAGCCGACCTCGAAGCCGCGGTGGACGAGGGCCCACGCGTCCTTCGCGTAGTACGTCTCGTCGAATATCACCGCTTTCGGAGCGCCCAGGTTCCAGAACCGCAGCAGCCCCGCGAGCAGCGTCACCAGCAGCGGCCCGAGCCACGCCGACCAGCGCGTCAGCCAGGCGGAGAGCCGGTGGGAGACGCCGAGCGACTGCCACAGCCGGGGGCTGGGCTCGGCGTACGCGGGGACCAGCCGCTCCCGTACGTCCGCGACCGGCCGCCCCTGGTACCCGAACCGGCGCAGCCGCTGCGGCCACGACATACGGTCGGCCCGCCCGGACTCGTCGGGGGCGGGCCGGTGTTCCGTGGAGTCCGTGGAGGACGCGGTACTGGTCACCGCGCCATCGTAGGGAACAGGTCTGTGTGAGTCCCGTGCATCGGGAACTGCGAGGATGGAAACGTGACACCGACTCCCGCCACCCTCGTCCTTGCCGGAACTCCCATTGGGGACATCACGGACGCGCCTCCCCGGCTCGCGCGGGAGCTCGCCGAGGCCGATGTGATCGCCGCCGAGGACACCCGGCGGCTGCGGCGGCTGACTCAGGCGCTCGGGGTGACGCCCAGGGGGCGGGTCGTCTCGTACTTCGAGGGGAACGAGTCCGCGCGGACGCCGGAGCTGGTGGAGGCGCTGGTGGGGGGCGCGCGGGTGCTGCTCGTCACCGACGCGGGGATGCCGTCCGTGTCCGACCCCGGGTACCGGCTCGTCGCCGCCGCCGTGGAGCGGGACATCCGCGTCACCGCCGTACCGGGGCCGTCCGCCGTGCTGACCGCGCTCGCGCTGTCCGGGCTGCCCGTCGACCGGTTCTGCTTCGAGGGGTTCCTGCCGCGCAAGGCCGGCGAGCGGCTGTCGCGGCTGCGGGACGTGGCCGAGGAACGCCGCACCCTCGTCTACTTCGAGGCCCCGCACCGGCTCGACGACACCCTCGCCGCGATGGCCGAGGTGTTCGGCGCGGAGCGCCGGGCTGCCGTCTGCCGGGAGCTGACCAAGACGTACGAGGAGGTACGGCGCGGAGGGCTCGGGGAGCTGGCGGAGTGGGCCGCGGAGGGGGTGCGCGGGGAGATCACCGTCGTCGTCTCGGGGGCGCCGGAGCGCGGGCCCGAGGAGCTGGACGCCGGGGAGCTCGTGCGGCGCGTGCAGGTGCGGGAGGCCGCCGGGGAACGGCGCAAGGAGGCCATCGCGGCGGTCGCCGTGGAGGCCGGGATCGCCAAGCGGATCGTGTTCGACGCGGTCGTCGCCGCCAAGCACAACTCCTGACGGCCGGCGTCCGTTTTATGCCGCCCTGGGCTTCATGCCTTGGCAAAGCGGTGTCTCCGAAGGCAAAGCCCGTACGCCCCTGCCGACTCCCTTGGTAAGGAAACGCCAAATCGCGCCCAACAAAGAACAGGGCGGCTACCGGGCGGGGGCTCCCGGGCGTCCACTGAGGTGGAGGGACACGACAGGACGTCCCCCGGTCAGCGGACCTGAGGAGCTGGCATGAGCGAGATTTCAGGGCGTACCGGCCTGCGCGACGGAGCGACGGCCGTGGTCAACGAGTCCTACTCCTTCGCCTGCATGCGCTGCGGGCACGGCTGGGAGCAGTCGTACGAGATCGAGCACCACACCGACGCGGACGGCCACGAGTTCGTGATGTACGTCGCGGAGGGCAAGGTCGTACCGTCGCCGCTCTCCCGCCCCACCTGCCAGAACTGCGACGCGCACGTCGTGCGGATCATGCGGGCGGGGCAGGTGTCGTCGGTACGGGAGGCCGCGCGGCGGCCGTACAAGGTGCCGGCGGTACGGGGCGAGGCGGTCGCGGACGGCGCGGTCGCGGACGGGGCGGCGACGGAGCCGCGCGAGCCGCACCACTGGCACCTGTCCGACCTGCTGCACCCGTTCCGCAAGGCGAGCTGACGCGGGGCGACCGGCATCGGCGAGGGGGGCTCGCCGATGCCGGGGTCCCGGAGCGCCGGGGTGCCGGGGTGCCGGAGAAATCGCCGTGATCCGGTGGCGCCCCCTTCCGTAGGATCGGCACATGCCTGCGAACGCCTCCGGCAAGAACGCCGCCCCGCCCCTCCCGGAACCCCTGCGCGTGCCGGTCGCCGACTCCCACACGCACCTCGACATGCAGTCGGGGACGGTGGAGGAGGCGTTGGCCAAGGCGGCGTCCGTCGGGGTGACGACGGTCGTGCAGGTCGGGTGTGACGTACGCGGCTCCCGGTGGGCGGCCGAGACGGCGCAGGCGTACGACGCGGTCCACGCGGCCGTCGCCCTGCACCCCAACGAGGCGCCCCGCATCGTGCACGGCGACCCCGACGGCTGGTCCCGGCAGGGCGCGCGCAAGCCGGGCGGCCGGGCGGCGCTGGACGAGGCCCTCGCCGAGATCGACCGGCTCGCGGCGCTGCCCCACGTGAAGGGCGTCGGCGAGACCGGCCTCGACTACTTCCGTACGGGCCCCGAGGGCAAGGAGTCCCAGGAGGCGTCGTTCCGCGCGCACATCGAGATCGCCAAGCGGCACGGCAAGACCCTGGTGATCCACGACCGCGACGCCCACGAGGACGTCCTGCGCGTCCTGAAGGAGGAGGGCGCCCCCGAGCGCACGGTCTTCCACTGCTACTCCGGCGACGCGGACATGGCCCGCATCTGCGCCCGCGCCGGCTACTTCATGTCCTTCGCGGGCAACGTCACCTTCAAGAACGCCCAGCCCCTCCGGGACGCCGTCGCCGTGTCCCCCCTCGACCTCCTCCTGGTCGAGACGGACGCCCCCTTCCTGACCCCGGCCCCCTACCGTGGCCGCCCCAACGCCCCGTACCTCATCCCCGTCACCGTCCGGGCGATGGCGGAGGTCAGGGGGGTTGACGAGGACACCCTCGCGGAGGCACTGGGGGCGAACACGGCCCGGGCGTTCGGGTACTGAGGGGGCGCGGGAGGAACCGTCGGAGGGCGTTGACGCATGCCGCCGTCGGCGGCATCATGGCCGACTGCGTGGCCTACGCCGAACCTCCCCCGACCGTCCCCAGCGCGGTCTTCCAGCGGAGGCAAAGGGACCAGCGTCTCAGGCCGTTGTCGCAGCCCGATCGTCGTGGGCGAGGTTGCTGGGGAGCTGTCGCTCAGGGCGTGGAAGGCCGTGATGACAGCCCGTAGGAACTTCAAGCGCCGGGTGCGTGCCCGTGCCGCCAGGACCGGTGAGTCCTACACGTCCGCTCTGCGGCACTTCCGTCCGAC
The DNA here is from genome assembly GCF_033794345.1 of Streptomyces niveiscabiei. Classification (NCBI taxonomy): domain Bacteria; kingdom Bacillati; phylum Actinomycetota; class Actinomycetes; order Kitasatosporales; family Streptomycetaceae; genus Streptomyces; species Streptomyces niveiscabiei. The sequence continues at coordinate 30,000 of NZ_JARAYJ010000055.1, read as the reverse complement.
TCCATCAGGAGACGTCATGTCGGAAGCGGGGAATCCGAGGCGCGTGCGGCTCGCCGTGGCGCAGACCGTCGTACGTGAAGACCCCCGGGACGCCGAGGCACTGCGCGAAAGCGGGCGCGAGGTCCGGGAGTTGATGCGCGAGGCCAGGGCTCGGGGGGCCAGGGTCGTGCACTTCCCGGAGGGCGCGATCTGTTTTCCGGGGAAGTTCGTGATGTCCGAGGCCGGCCCGGACGCGGTCGGCCCGGCGGACTGGGAGCGGTGCCGATGGCCCGTACTCCAGGAGGAGTTGGCCTCGATCGCCGGGCTGGCCCGTGAGCTGCGGCTGTGGACGGTGATCCCATCGGTGCACCGCCTGACCGGCCCGAACCGTCCCCACAGCAGTCTGTACGTCGTCTCCGACGCCGGCGAGGTCGTCACGCGGTACGACGAGCGGCTGCTGTCGAGGACGAAGGTCTCGTACATGTACTCGCCGGGCGTCTCGCCGGTGACCTTCGAGGTGGACGGGGTCCGTTTCGGCTGCCTGCTCGGCATGGAGATCCACTACCCGGAGCTGTTCGCGGAGTACGAGGAACTGGACGTCGACTGCGTGCTGTTCTCGACGAGCGGTACGCCGGGGAACACCGCCGCCCAGGCCCAGGGGCATGCCGCGGCCAACAGCTACTGGGTCGGCTTCGCAGGGCCCGCGCGGTACAGGGCGCCGTCCGGGATCGCCGCTCCCGACGGGGAGTGGCTCGCCCGGTGCCGGATGGACGGTTCGCCGTCGGTGGCGGTCGCGGACCTCGACGACAGCTCCGAGGCCGCCGCGGGCGCGGTGACGTACGGGCGTCCGTGGCGCCGTGAGGCGCGGTCGGGCATCTATGCGGAGCACCGGGTGAGCGACCCGCGCAGCACGGACCGGACGGCGGCGTTCTAACCGGGGACGCGGCCCGGGACGGCATCGGGGCGGTCCGCGCCACCGCGTCTCCATTCGGACAACTTTCCGTATACGCCGGTCACAGGAGCCCCTCCGGCCGCATACAGTGCGAGGCAGAGGGGCTCTTTTGAACGTGTTCAGAAGGGGCCATGGGGGACACGGGGAGGAAGTAGGCATGGCCAAGGGGGTCAAGGTCGCCGTCGTCGGGACGGTGTTCGCCGTGATGGTGGGCGGCGCCGGGTACGGCGCGTACAACCTGCTGTCGGCGGTGGAGGGCGGATCGACGGCGAAGGGGCCGGCGCCGGTGAAGACCGGGCCGCCGAGTTCCGACGAGGTCAAGGACACCGCGAAGGCGTTCTTCGCCGCGTGGGAGAAGGGGGAGGCGAGCGTCGCCGCGGGTCTGACCAACAACGCGGGCGTCGCCGGGCCGCTCTTCACCGCGTACGGGACCGAGGCGCACATCGGCGGTGTGAAGATCACGCCGGGGGCGATCACGGGGGCCACCGTGCCGTACCGGGTCGACGCGACGGTGTCGTACGGCAGCGTGTCCAAGCCGCTCTCGTACCGCAGCAGCCTCACCGTCGTACGCGGTCTCACGACCGGGAAGGCGCTGGTGGACTGGAAGCCGGCGGTGGTGCATCCGGCGTTGACGAGCGGTACGGACACGCTGGTGACGGGGGATTCGGGGGCGCCGGCGATCGAGGCGGTGGACCGGGACGGGAAGGTGCTGACGGCGGAGAAGTACCCGTCGCTGGGGGCGACGCTGGACGCGCTGCGCAAGAAGTACGGGGCGCAGGCGGGCGGCACGCCGGGGGTCGAGCTGGTCGTCAGGCACGCGCAGGCGGAGCTGCCCGACACGACGCTCGTGACGCTCGCCGAGGGCAAGGCTGGCCGGGTGCGGACGACGCTGAGCGCGAGCGTGCAGGCGGCGGCGGAGACGGCGGTGAAGAGGTACCCGGAGTCGTCGGTGGTCGCGGTCCAGCCGAGCACGGGGGACATCCTGGCCATCGCCAACAACACGGCGAACGGGTTCAACTCGGCCGTGTCCGGGGCGCGTCCGCCGGGGTCCACGATGAAGATCGTCACGGCGGCCACGCTCATCGACAACGGGCTGACCACGGCGAACGGTCCCGCGCCCTGTACGGACACGGCGATGTGGGAGGGGCAGACCTTCCACAACATCACGGGCATGAAGCCGGACGAGAGCGCGACCCTGGCGAACAGCTTCGCGCGGTCCTGCAACACCGCCTTCATCAAGTACACCGACGACCTCGCGGACGACGCGCTCACGAAGGAGGCGCAGGAGAAGTTCGGGGTCGGGCGGGGCGACTGGAAGATCGGCATCGCGTCCGTCGACGGCGAGGTCCCGGCGGTCTCCGGCCCCGACAAGGCCGCGAACCTCATCGGCCAGGGCCAGGTGCAGCTCAACCCGCTGAACATGGCGTCCATCACGGCCACCGCGAAGACAGGCACCTTCCGCCAGCCGGTCCTGGTCCCGCTCTCCTTCGACCGGCGCACGCTGGCCACCGCGCAGGGCCTGTCCTCCTCCACCTCGCGGCAACTGCGCACGATGATGCGCCGGACGGCCGTCAGCGGGACCGCCGCCGACGTCATGTCCCCGCTCGCCGGCGGCGACATCGGCGCGAAGACCGGCTCGGCTGAGACCGACGGCAACGCCACGTCGGACAGCTGGTTCACGGCGTACCGGGGCGACGTCGCGGCGGCAGCGATGGTGCAGAGCGGGGGGCACGGGGTGGACGCGGCCGGGCCGATCGTGGTGAGCGTGCTGGAGGCGGGGTGAGGGCGGCGGACGTGACGGGATGCCGCACCGGGGTTCCGGTACGGCATCCCAGGGGGGGCGGTGACTACGTGGCGTTCATGCAGATCGCCCAGACGTCCAGCCCGTTGATCGCGACGGTGTCGGCGTTGCGGAAGTAGACCCGCCAGCCCGTGCCGTCCGTGGTCGGGGCCGACTGGGTCAAGTAGAACCTTGAGGGGTCGCTGGCAGCGGCCCCCCTGATGTCGTAGCCGCCGCCGACCACGCGCTTGCCCGCGGGGCACGAGACGGTCGGGCCCACCGTGGCGCCGGCCGCGACGGCGAATGTCTGAGGGACGATCTGGTAGCCGCTGGTGGCCGGGGTGCCGGGGGCGCCCTGGGGGCCTTGGGCGCCGGTCGCGCCCGTGGCTCCGGCGGGACCCGTGGCACCGGTGTCACCCTTCGGACCCGCGGGCCCAACTGCGCCGGTGTCACCCTTCGGACCCGCGGGGCCGACAGCGCCAGTGTCACCCTTCGGACCCGCAGGACCAGCCGCGCCAGTGTCACCCTTCGGACCCGCAGGACCAGCCGCGCCAGTGTCACCCTTCGGACCCGCGGGGCCGACAGCGCCAGTGTCACCCTTCGGACCCGCAGGACCCGCAGGACCAGCAGGCCCAGTGGCCCCCGTCGCCCCCGTCGCCCCCTTCGGACCCGCAGGCCCGGTCGCCCCCGTAGCTCCCTTCGGACCCGCAGGACCCGTAGCCCCCGTAGCCCCCTTCGGCCCCTGCGCCCCGGTCGCCCCCTTCGGCCCCTGCGGCCCCCGCGGACCAGCCGGCCCCGCCGGGCCCTGCGGGCCCTGCGGGCCCCGGCAGCCCGGCTTGCAGTCGTCGTCCCCGCCACCGCCCCCCGCGACGCGGGAGATCCCGCTCCCCTGCGCGCTCGCGGCGGCCACCGCCGTACCGCACGTACCCAGCACGAGCCCCAACGCGAGGCTCCCGGAGACCACGAGCGTCATCGACCTGCGACGTTCCTGGAACATCGATCACTTTCCTTCCCGAGAGATGACAAAGCAGTGGGAACATCACGTATCCACACGAAAGCCGATGATCGACATGCCGGACGTTGCACCACACGGCCCCGCCCCGCACCCCGGACGCAGTATCAGAAACCCGCCCCCTCAGGACGCGTTCCCGGAAACGCTCACCCCCTCCGCACTCCGCCGCCTACCGTGAACACCTGCCGTACCCCGCAACACCCGCCTCGCCCACCCCTGTTGTCACAACCCCGCTACGGACGGGTGGCTGAGGTCACAAGCGCGTCACCCGGGCAGAAGGGGACCCTAGGCTGGTCGCCGTCGTTGGGGTGAGTGAGGGCTGTGGGGTCCCCGGGGAGCGCGGAGGTCACGTACGTGGGCAAGAGAAGGCGCGTCGAGGAGACGCGCGCAAGCAAGCGGCGGCCGGCCGTGGTCGGCGGCATGGCGGCCGTGGTGCTCGGCGGCGCCGCCTTCGGCGTGTACGCGCTGTACGGCGGCGGCGCGGCGGCCGAGAGCGGTACGGCGGCGTCCTCGGCCGACAGCAAGCCCAGGATCAAGACGGGCCCCCTGACGCCCGCCGAGGTGACCTCCGCGTCGACGGCGTTCCTGACCTCGTGGCAGCAGGGCAAGGTCCCGCAGGCGGCAGCGGCGACGGACGACGCGAAGGCGGCGGCGGCGCTGCTCACGTCGTACGCGAAGGACGCGCGGATCTCGGCCGTCACCCTCACCCCGGGCACGCCGGTCGGCGCGAAGGTGCCGTTCTCCGTGACGGGCATGGTCTCGTTCGACCACGTGAGCAAGCCGCTGGCGTACACGAGCGCGCTGACCGTCGTGCGCAGTACGACGACGGGCGAGCCGGAGGTCGACTGGCACGCGTCGGTCGTCCACCCGGACCTCGCGGACGGCGACTCGCTGGTGACCGGCGAGTCCGGGACACCGCCGGTGAAGGCGCTGGACCGGGACGGCGAGGAGCTGACGGCGAAGGCGTACCCGTCGCTGGCGTCGGTCCTGGACGGGCTGCGCGAGAAGTACGGCAAGAAGGCGGGCGGCAAGGCGGGCGTGGAGCTGCGGGTCGTGCGGGGCGCGGCGTCGAAGAAGCTCGACCTGTCGGACCGGACGGTGCTGGAGCTGAGCAAGGGCACGCCGGGCGAGGTGAAGACGACGATCAGCCCGGCGATGCAGGCCGCCGCCGAGAAGCAGGTCGCCGCGAAGCCGCGCGCGTCCGTCGTCGTCATGAAGGCGTCGACCGGGGAGATCCTCGCCGTCGCGAACAACGGCAAGGGCTTCAACGTCGGCTTCCTCGGCTCGCTCGCGCCGGGTTCGACGATGAAGGTGATCACGTCGTCGCTGCTGATCGAGAAGGGGCTCGCGTCGGCCGACAAGGAGCACCCCTGCCCGAAGTACTTCACGTACGGCGGCTGGAAGTTCCAGAACGACGACGAGTTCGAGATCAAGAAGGGCACGTTCAAGGCGAGCTTCGCGCGGTCCTGCAACACGGCGTTCATCAGCCAGGCGCCCGAGCTGGACAACGACAGCCTCACCAAGCAGGCGCAGCAGGTGTTCGGGCTGTCCATGGACAACTGGTCGGTGGGCGTGCCGACCTTCGACGGCTCGGTGCCGGTGCAGAAGGCCGCGCAGATGGGGGCCTCGCTGATCGGGCAGGGCGGGGTGCGGATGAACCCGCTGAACATGGCGTCGGTGTCCGCGACGGTCAAGTCGGGCAGCTTCCACCAGCCGTACCTGGTCGCGCCGTCCTTCGACGGCCGGAAGCTCGCGACGGCGTCGCGCACGATGTCCGCGTCCACGCTCGGCCAGCTGCGCGAGCTGATGAAGTACACGGCTCAGTACGGGACGGCCGCCGAGGCGATGTCCGGGATGAGCGGGGACTTCGGGGCGAAGACGGGGTCGGCGGAGGTGGACAGCCAGGAGAAGGCGAACGGGTGGTTCACCGCGTACGCCGGGGATCTGGCGGCGGCGGGGGTCGTGCAGGCGGGCGGGCACGGCGGGGACACGGCGGGGCCGATCGTGGCGGCGCTGCTGAAGATGGGGTAGCTGAAGCCGGGGTAGTTGAAGCTGGGGTAGCTCTCTAGGCGTACGTCTTCCGCAGGAACCTCGCCAGCGTCTTCGACTCGAACTGGACGACCGCGACGCCCTGCGCGGAGTGGAACTCGACCACCGCCTGGACCCGGCCGCAGGGCCATACCCGTACCTCTCCGGTACCAGCGGGGGCACGGAGTCCCTGTTCCAGGAGGGTGCGGGCGACGGTCATCCGGTGGGCGCCGGGGAGGTCGACGCGTACGGCGCGGGGATCGTCGTCGGGGTCGTACCTGAGGACTACGGGTACGGCCTCGCGCTCTGCCTCGACCAGGTCCTCGTCGGTGACGATGTGAGCGCGTGCGTACTGTTCGACTACCGACATCGGACGGCCCCTTACCGTGCGTGACCTTCGCGGAAGCTGTGCGACCGCTTCTTTAACCAATGTCGCATATTTTACGTTTTACGGAGTCGGACAGGGTGTGTTCATTGTTGTATTTCGCTCACTGACCGCTCTTGCAAGACGTTCGCAACAGGCCACATCATCGGACGGTGCATGTACCTGACGGATTCATCGACGCCCCGACCTCCGCCGTGACCGGCGCCGTCGCGGCAGGCGCGGTCGCCGTGTCCCTGCGCGGCGCACGCCGGGAGCTGGACGAGAGGACGGCTCCCCTGGCGGGGCTGGTCGCGGCGTTCATCTTCGCGGTGCAGATGCTGAACTTCCCGGTCGCGGCGGGGACGAGCGGCCACCTCCTGGGCGGCGCCCTCGCGGCGATACTCGTCGGCCCCTATACCGGGGTGCTGTGCGTCTCCGTGGTCCTCCTGATGCAGGGCATCCTCTTCGCGGACGGCGGCCTCACCGCGCTCGGCGTCAACATCACGGACATGGCGGTCGTGACGACGGTCGTCGCGTACGCCGTCTTCCGGGGCCTGGTGAGGGTGCTCCCCCGGGGGCGCCGGATGATCACCGCCGCCTCCTTCGTCGCCGCGCTCCTGTCCGTCCCGGCCGCTGCCACCGCCTTCACCCTGCTGTACGCGGTCGGCGGGACGACGGACGTCTCGATCGGCAAGGTCGCGGGCGCGATGATCGGCGTGCACGTGCTGATCGGGATCGGGGAGGCGGCGATCACCGCGCTCACCGTCGGCGCGGTCGTCGCCGTGCGGCCGGACCTCGTGCACGGGGCGCGGGGGCTCCAGGCGCCGTTGAAGCTGCGGGTGGGCGGGGAGCTGGTGGACGCGGTCGCTCCGGCGCCGTCGCCGGTCGGGGCCGTGTCCCGGAAGAAGCTGTGGCTCGGCGGACTGGCGGCCTCCTTGCTGCTGGCGGGGGTGGTGAGCTTCTACGCCTCCGCGAACCCCGACGGGCTGGAGAAGGTCGCCGCCGACAAGGGACTCGACACGCGGGTCGAGGAACACGCCGCCGCCGACTCGCCGTTGGCGGACTACGGGGTCAAGGACGTGCAGAACGCGCGGCTTTCGGGCGGGCTCGCCGGGGTGATCGGGGTGACGGTGACCGTCGTCGCCGGGAGCGGGATCTTCTGGGCGGTGCGCAGGCGGCGCACCGAGGACGTGAACTCCGTTTCGGGTACCGGGAGTTCGTGACATGGGCGCCGGGCATGCCCATCGGCTCTACCTGAAGCGGGACACGCCGGTCCACGCGCTGCCTCCGCACACCAAGCTCGCCGCCGTCTTCGCGTTCGTCGTGGTCGTCGTGTCGACGCCGCGCGAGGCCATGTGGGCGTTCGCGGTGTACGGGGTGCTGCTGGGGGTCGTCGCGTACCGCGCGCGCGTGCCCGCCGGGTTCCTGCTGCGGAGGCTGCTCATCGAGGTGCCGTTCGTCGCGTTCGCCGTGCTGATGCCGTTCGTCGCGGAGGGGGAGCGCGTCGACGTCCTCGGCCTGTCGCTCAGCGTCAGCGGGCTGTGGGGGGCGTGGAACGTCCTGGCCAAGGGGACGTTGGGGGTCGCCGCGTCCGTACTGCTCGCGTCCACCACCGAGTTGCGCGAGCTGCTCCTCGGGTTGCAGCGGCTCCGGCTGCCCCAACTCCTCGTCCAGATCGCCTCGTTCATGATCCGGTACGGGGATCTCATCACCGACGAGCTGCGGCGGATGCGGATCGCGCGGGAGTCGAGGGGGTTCGAGGCGCGCGGAGTCCGGCACTGGGGGGTGCTCGCGAAGTCGGCGGGCGCGTTGTTCATCCGGTCCTACGAGCGGGGTGAGCGGGTGCACCTCGCGATGATCAGCCGGGGGTACGCCGGGTCGATGCCGGTCATCGACGAGGTCGACGCCTCGCGCGCGCAATGGTCGTACGCCCTGGCCCTCCCGGTCGCGGCCCTCGCCGTCTGCCTGCTGGGATGGACCCTATGACCGCATCTCTCGAAGTCTCCGGCCTCGCGTTCGCCTACCCGGACGGCCATCAGGCCCTGTTCGGCGTCGACTTCAGCATCGCGCGCGGCGAACGGGTCGCGCTGCTCGGCCCGAACGGGGCCGGCAAGACGACGCTCGTCCTGCACCTGAACGGCATCCTCACCGGGGGTGCGGGGACCGTGACCGTCGCCGGACTCCCCGTCGGTAAACGGCACATGGCCGAGATCCGCCGGAAGGTCGGCATCGTCTTCCAGGACCCCGACGACCAGCTCTTCATGCCGACGGTCCGCGAGGACGTCGCCTTCGGCCCCGCCGCGGCGGGCCTCAAGGGCGCGGAGCTGGAGGCGGTCGTGGACGCCGCGCTCGACCAGGTGGGAATGCGGGAGTTCAAGGAACGCCCGCCGCACCACCTGTCCTTCGGCCAGCGTCGCCGCGTGGCTGTCGCGACCGTCCTGGCGATGTCCCCGGAGATCCTGGTCCTGGACGAGCCGTCCTCCAACCTGGACCCGGCGTCACGCCGCGAACTCGCGGACATCCTCCGCTCGTTGGACGTCACGGTACTCATGGTCACCCACGACCTCCCCTACGCCCTTGAGCTGTGCCCCCGTTCGCTGATCCTCAGCGAGGGAGTCATCTCGGCGGACGGCCCCACACCGGAGATCCTCTCCGACACCGACCTCATGCGGACCCACCGCCTGGAGCTGCCGTTCGGCTTCGATCCGCGCTCCGCGACAATGGGGACGTGACGAACGAGGAGAACCGGGCCGGGGGCGAGGGAGCGAGGGTGAGCGGCGCGGGGGCGCGGGGGGCTGCGCGCGACGGGGGGACGCCGGGGGGCGCTGGGGGGCGGGGGGCGTCGTGTGGGGAGGGGGACCGGGGGGAGTGGGCTGACACCGGGGTGGGAGAGGTGTCGCACGGGGAGAGGGACCGGGGGGAGCGGGCTCACACCGGGGTGGGAGCGGCATCGCACGAGGAGAGGGACCGGGGGCAGCAGGCTCACACCGGGGTGGGAGCGGCATCGCGCGACCAGGAAGCCCAAGTGCAGCGGGCTGACGCCGAGGCTCGGGGGCCGGGGCTCGGGGAGGAGGCAGTGCTGGGCGGCGCGGGGGTGTGGGGTCGGGCGGGGCTGCCCCGAGGACGGGAACGTGGCGAGAGGGCCACGGGGGCGGGGCCCCGTGAAGGGGGCGCGAGCCCGGAGAGTGACGGGACTTCCCGGGGCTCGGGTGGCTCCGGCGAGTCCGGCGGCGCCGCGAGCACCGGGGCCGTGCGGGAGGTGACGGTGACCGTCACACCGCCCCGAGGCCGAGGAGACGGTGAGGAGCCCCGGGGTGCCCAGAGCGCCGAAGAGGGCCAGGGCTCGGTTCGGCACGGGTCGCTGCGGCTCGACGATCAGCTCTGTTTCGCCCTGTACGCCGCCCAGCGTGCCGTGACGGCCGCGTACCGGCCCCTGCTGGAGGAGCTGGGGCTCACGTACACCCAGTACCTCGTCCTCCTCACCCTCTGGGAGCAGGGCGAGATCACGGTCAAGCACCTGTCGTCCACCCTCCATCTGGACTACGGCACCATGTCGCCCCTCCTCAGGCGCATGGAGGGCGCCGGCCTGATCCGCCGCGAACGGTCGGCGCGGGACGAGCGTTCGGTCCTCGTGTCCTGCACGGAGCAGGGCGAGGAGCTGCGGGGCAGGGCGGCACGCGTACCGGGTGCGCTGCTGTCGGCGACGGGGCTGGACGGGGTGGAAGTCGAGCGTCTGCGGGCGGAGTTGTGGGGGTTGACGGAGAGGGCGGAGGGGGCGGCGGAGAGGGCGAGGTGAAGGGGCGTAGGGGGCTGGGGACTTGGCGTACGCGACCCCGGTGACTGAAGGGACGTACGCGGCTCCGGTGCCTGAAGGGGCGTACGGGGAGAGGCGCTTCGCGTACCCGCCCCCGGTGAAGCCGACTTGGCGTACGAGGTTCAGTCCCCGCCGAGCAGCTCCCCCAGATCCCGGCTGTGCGCCCCCTCCCCCACCACCTCCAACAACGCGTCGTGCAAAGCCCCGTTGGACACCAGCACGGACCGGTCCCCCGCCAGAACATCCGCCCCCCGCAGATCACTGATCCGCCCACCGGCCTCGGTCACGATGACGGGCATGGTGGCGATGTCCTCGTACCCCATGGCGGGCCCGGCGATGACGGCCGCGTCAGCCCGCCCGGTCGCCACAGCGGCCATGCACCCGGTGGACGGCACCAACAGCACGAGCCGATGCAACGCCGCGAGGATCTCCCCGCTCATCGGCATCCCGACCACCCCGACAACCGACCCGAACTCGTCCTCGTAGGCAAGGTCGTTGGAGAACAACGGCACCCGCTGCACGAAGTTGGCGGTCCCGTTGACGGGATCGACGATCCACCGCCGCCCGGACACCCCCGGCGCACCCCCAACTCCTCCCCGAACACCCCGTCTCCAGAAGCCCACCGCCCCAACTCCCCCCGAATCAACTCCTCGACCTCGACGTCGACATCGGTGACCTCACTCCCGTCCCCCTTGCGCCGCCCCCCCACCCCGCACCGAGGAACCGCTCACGAGAAACCCGCCCGGCCTCAGCCGCGAGCCGCACGGCGAAGTCGAGGAGGGAGGGATCGGCCGGAGGAAGCGCACCGTCGATACTCATACGGGCCTTCTGCCCCACCCGCCCCGGAGCCAGGCATACCGCCGCACGGGACGGGGAACGGGAGACACGCGAGGCGCGTGCACGGACCACCAACACCGTCGCATTCTGGGGGGAGTCGAGACGTGTCGCGGACAACTGGGCAGCCACAGCCGGGAGATGACTCGCAGGCACCGAACCGGCCGACTCCGTCGGCCCACCCACCGCGCTGGGCCTGGTGGGTGATCGGCATCGTGGTCCCGGTCGTGGGAACGGTGGCCACGGTCGTCGCGACCTCGGCGAAGGACAAGAACACCCCGACGGCGACTCCACCGGCGTCCAGCGCGCCGCAGTTGACGGAGAGACCCGCCAACGCCACACCGGCACCCGGGACTTCGTCCCTCACGCCCACGCCCACTCCCACCCCGACGCCCGCTCCCACCCCGGAAGCGGTCCCGCTCACCACCCTCACCCCCCTCGAAAACGCGAGCTTCGAGGTGGGCAGCGCCTCCCTGAGCGGCGATGACTACTCCGACTCCCTCGTCTCGACCCGCATGTGTCCGAGCCGGGGCAGCGTCGAGTACGACCTCGGCCGGGACTGGAAGTACCTGAGAGCTACGGCGGGCCTGGACGACAACTCGACGGTGACCACGGCGGAACTGACGGTCACCGCCGACGACCGGACCCTCTTCCATGGCTCGCTGGACCTGGGCAGGACCAGAGCGCTGAACCTGAAAATCGAGAACGCCCTACGCCTGACCGTCTCGTACAAGTTCGACGGCTGCTACGGCGGGGACACGTGGATCGCGCTGGGCAACCCGACCCTGTCCTAGCCCACCACCACTCCTCCCCACCCCCTCCACACCCCCCACCTCGCGTTACCCCCGGTTACCACCCCCGCCCCCACCGCACCTACCTACCGGCCAGTACCTTGTGCACAAGGTAACTGGGCAAACCGGGGGAGGTCCCGCCATGACAGAAGGCGCCGCTGCCGTCGACACGCGTCCGACGAAGATCATGTACGTCGCGGAGGCGACGGCGCACGGCGGTCGGGACGGGTACGTGACCAGCCAGGACGGCCAGATCGAGCTGCGGGTGGCGATGCCGCCGGAGCTGGGCGGGGACGGGAACGGCACGAACCCGGAGCAGTTGTTCGCGGCGGGCTACAGCTCGTGTTTCCACAACGCGCTGATCCTCGTCGGCAACAGGGCGGGGTACGACCTGACGGGCTCGACCGTCGCCGCGAAGGTCGGCATCGGCCCGAACAGGACCAAGGGCTACGGCCTCGCGGTCGCCCTCAGCGTCTCGCTCCCCATCCTGGACGCGGAGATCGCGGCCCAGCTGGTGGACGCCGCGCACCAGGTCTGCCCGTACTCGAACGCGACGCGCGGGAACATCGACGTAACGATTCTCCTGGGCTGACGCGGCCAAGGAATCGCAGGTCGGCCCAGGATGTTGCAGCAGACGTCGAAGGCCAACCCGAGAGGACCACGGTGAACGGCACAGTCGCCGAGGGCTACGAACCCGTGAGAGCCGCGTTCGCGCGGAACTTCGAGACGCTGGGCGACCAGGGCGCGTCGGTCGCCGTGTACCACCACGGTCGTAGAGTCGTACACCTCTGGTACGGCACCCAGGACGTCACCGGCTCCACCCCCTGGGGCGAGGGCACGGCCCAGATTGTCCGCTCGGCGACGAAGGGCGTCGCGGCGGCGGCCGTCCTCCTGCTCCACCAGCGCGGCGCCCTGGACCTGGACGCCCCGGTGGGCGCGTACTGGCCGCAGTACAAGGCGGCGGGCAAGGACGACACCCTGGTCCGCCACCTCCTGTCGCACCAGGCGGGCGTACCCGTCCTGGACCACCCCCTCACGGCGACCCAGGCGGCGGACCCGGACCTCGGCGCGGCGGCGGTCGCGGCGCAGGCCCCGGCCTGGACGCCGGGCACCGCGCACGGCTACCACCCGCACACGTTCAGCTGGACGATCGCCGAGTTGGTCCGCCGCGTCACGGGCCGCCCGATCGCGGAGTTCATCGCGACGGAGATCGCCGGGCGGGCGGGCGCCGACTTCTGGTTGGGCCTCCCGCCGGAGCAGGCGTGGCGGGCGGGCCGGACGGCGATGGTGGAGACGGCGACGGAGGCGGCGGGCACGCTGAAGTCCCGCCCGAAGCCGGCGATCACCGAGGCGTACGCGAACCCGGACTCCCTCACCCGGCGGGCGTTCGGCGCGATCGTGGACGCCGACGAGAACGACCCGGCGTACCGCGCGGCGCGGTTGCCGGGTTCGACGGGGTTCGCGACGGCGGACGGACTGGCCCGGATCTACGCCTCACTGATCGGCGAACTGGACGGCGTACCAAGGCTGTTCACCCCGGAGACGGTCGAACTGGCCCGCGCGCAGGAGTCGTCGGGCCCGGACCGCGTCCTGGTCGTCAACTCCCGTTTCGGGCTTGGGTACATGCTGCACAGCCCGGCGTCCCCGTTCCTCGCCCCGACGTCCTTCGGCCACCCTGGCCGGGGCGGCCCGCTGGCGTTCGCGGACCCGGAGTCGGGCATCGCGTTCGGATACGTCACCAACGGCTTCCGCAGGACGGTGACCGCCGACCCGAGGCCGCAGGCGCTGGTAAGAGCGGTACGTGAGTCACTCGCGGGGTGAGTGAGAGTCCTGTGCCGGGCCCGGTATGTTGGTCGGAACATGTGGAGGGCATGTGAGGACCGGCAGGGGCGGGCATGGGGCCGACGACGACAGAGGAACGCGCAGTCGACGAACTGCCCGTGCCCGAACCCCCTCCGTGGCCGCGCCACGGACCCCTCCTCCTGCTGGCGGCGGCGATCGTCCCCGGCACCCTCATCGTCGTCCTGGGCCGCTGGGGCGACTCCCCGGCGATGGAGGCGTGGCGCACGGTAGCCCTCTCGGTCACCGTGCAGGCGCTGCCGTTCCTGCTGCTGGGTACGGCCCTGTCGGGCGCGATCAACGCGTTCGTCCCGGCGTCGGTGTTCCGCAAGGCCCTCCCGAAGCGTCCGGCGCTGGCCGTACCGGTCGCCGGAATGGCGGGAGTTGTCCTCCCCGGCTGTGAGTGCGCCTCGGTGCCGGTGGCAAACAGCTTGATCGGCAGGGGAGTTGCTCCGGCGGCGGCGTTCGCATTCCTGCTGTCGGCCCCGGCGGTGAACCCGATTGTCCTGACGGCGACGGCAGTTGCGTTCCCGAACGCGCCGATGATGGTCGTCGCCCGCCTGCTCGCCTCCCTCGCGGCGGCCTCCGTGATGGGCTGGCTGTGGCTGCGGTTCGGCCGCGCGGAGTGGCTGAAGCCGACCGTACGGCACACCGGTCACGAGCAAGGGCGCAGCCGCTGGGCGGAGTTCAGGGCGGGCTTCCAGCACGACTTCCTGCATGCGGGCGGGTTCCTGGTGATCGGCGCGATGGCGGCGGCCACCTTCAACGTCGCCGTCCCCCGCACGTGGGTCGACACGTTCGCCAACTCGCCTTGGCTGTCCGTGGTGTTCCTCGCGGTCCTGGCCATCGTCATCGCCGTCTGCTCGGAGGCGGACGCCTTCGTCGCGGCCTCCCTGACCGGCTTCTCCCCCACCGCGCGCCTCACGTTCATGGTCGTCGGCCCGATGGTCGACCTCAAGCTCATCGCGCTCCAGGCCGGCACGTTCGGCCGCGCGTTCGCCTGGCGCTTCTCGGCGGCGACGACGGTCGTGGCGGTGCTGTGCGCGGTCCTGATCGGAGAGACCCTGCTGTGAAACGCGTACTCCAGGCCGCCCTGTTGGCGCTGACCGGCGCCGGGCTCCTCCAAGTCGCCCTGTTCACCGAGGTGTTCCTGCGGTACGTCAAGGAGGGGATGCGTCCGCTGCTGATCCTCTCCGGCGTCGTCCTGCTCCTGCTCGGGCTCGCGGAGGCGTGGTCGGCGTACCGGCACCGCGACTCCCACGGCGCCCATGTCCCGCCGGTGGCCTGGCTGTTGTTCCTCCCGGCGCTGAGCCTGCTGGTGTACGCGCCGCCGGAGCTGGGTTCGTACACGGCGTCCCGGGAGCCGGTCAAGGCGGTCGCCGTGACACCGGACGACGGCTTCGACCCGCTGCCCGCGACCTCGCCGCTGCCCATCACGCTGGGCGACTTCACGTCGCGGGTCCAGCAGGACCGTACGAAGGTGATCGCGAAGCGTCCGGTCACCATGACGGGGTTCGTCACTCCGGCCTCGTCGCCGGACCACTGGTACCTCACCCGGCTGATCCTCAACTGCTGCGCGGCGGACGCGCAGTCGGTGAAGGTGAAGGTGTACGGGGTCGAGCCGCCCAAGGCGGACACGTGGGTGTCGGTGACGGGAACGTGGCACGCGGCGGGGGCACTTGGGACGCCGTCGGCGGAAGTCGCCCTGGACGGGCGGACGGTGCAGAGGATCGACCGGCCGTCGAACGGGTACCGGGACGCGTTGCCGATCGGGTGAAACCAAGGCCGGCATCAACTGCTGTGCAACATCAGCCCGATCCCCACGACGAGCACCCCCGCCGCGACGATCCTCGGCGCCCCGAACCTCTCCTTGAAGAACACCGCCCCGATCGCCGCCCCCACGATGATCGACGACTCCCGCAGCGCGGCGATCGGCGCGAGCTCGGCCCGCGTCTGGGCCCACAGCACCAACCCGTAGGCGGCGAAGGAGAGTACGGCACCGACGGCGCCGACTCCCGCGTACGGCTTGAGCCGGGCGAGAGTCTCGCCGCGCCAGCGCACCCAGGCGTACGCGGGCAGCACGACCCCTTGCACTCCCATCAGCCAGGCGATGTACCCGAGCGAGGACCCGGACGCGCGAACCCCGAGCCCGTCGACGACGGTGTACACGGCGATGGTGACCCCGGTCCCCAACGCGGCCCAGATGGCAGCCCAGTTGGGCCGCCGCCCCCGCAGCCCCCACAGGGCGACCCCGCTGAGTCCCGCACAGGACAAGGCGATTCCGGCGGCCCCCCACCCGTCCGGCACCTCGTGCGCGAACAACGCGGCCAGCAGCGTCACGATCAGCGGCGCGCTCCCTCGCGCGATGGGGTACGCCTGCCCGAAGTCGCCGATCCTGAACGACCGCATGAGCAGGGCGAAGTAGGCGATGTGAATGGCGGCGGAGGCAAGCAGATAAGGCCAGGCACCCCCATCGGGAAACCCCACGAACGGCGCCGCGAGCAGCCCGACTACCGCTCCCCCACCGGAGATCAGCGCGAGCCCCACGAGCTTGTCGGGGATCTTGTGCGCGAGCGCGTTCCAGCAGGCATGGGTCACTGCGGCGAGCAGCACGGCACCGGTGACGAGGGGAGTCACGGCGTCAACTCCCGTACATCGACGAGGGTTGCCTGAGCATGCCGCACCAACTCCTTGGGAGCCATGGGAAACACGGCATGCGGATTCCCGGCGGCGGCCCACACCTCGTCGTGCGCGAGCAACCCACGATCCGCGAGCACGCGCGTACGGGTCCGATGCCCGAAGGGCGGCACCCCTCCGATGGCGTACCCGGTCACCTCGCGCACGACCTTGGCATCGGCCCGCGCGACCTTCGCGACGCCCAACACCTCACTCACGGCGGCGACATCGACCCGGGAAGCCCCATCCATGAGCACCAACACAGGCACCCCATCAGCGGCAAAGATCAACGACTTGCAGATCTGCCCCAGCGCACACCCCACGGCCTCCGCCGCCTCGACCGCCGTCCGCGCCCCCTCCGGGTACGTCCGCACCTGCCCCAACACCTCGTCGAGTCCCATCTCTTGGAGGGCCTGAGCGAAAAGGGGGTGCGCGTCTGTCGTCGTCATGAAACCGCACGGTAGCGGTAGGCGCAGGAGACAGGCGACGGGGTTTGAGGCTGAGTGCCGGTGCGGACGACACCCCCGCGTTCCCCCCCGAAGCACGGAACAGGCGATCCCGCTCGGGGAAGCGCCCGAGGCCATGGCCTCGGCGTGCGCGGCCCCCTGGCCCTGGGCAGCGCCGCCAGGAACGCGGATCTCCCCGTGCCTCTCCCCAACCCCACCGGGGCCTCGCTCGCGACCAGGTGGGGGTGGACGGAGGGCCCGTGCCCGGCGAAGACGGTGTGGGCGGAGGTGGACCTGTAGAACCGCAGAAGCCTCACCCGATCATCACGGCCGTCCACATCGCCACTCCGACGGGCACGGGAAGAGCGAGCAGCCCCAGCACCAACAGCCGTCCAGGGAGGGCGAGTCGGCGAAGCGGAGGCGTGACCGCGAGGCCCGTCGGAACGGCGCGGGCCGGACGCCAGGGCCCGTAGAGCCTCGCGTGGGTCTCCGGGCGCACGGCAACTCCTTTGGTTCGGACCGGTGTTCAGGCCGATCCTCGCCGCCCTCGGCCCCGTACGCATGAGCCCCCGTACTCAGACCGACCGAGCCACCCGGAACCCCACGTCGTCCACGGCGTACGTCGGATGGCTTCGGCGCCGTACCGACGCCCGGCAGCTCCAGTGTTCGTCGAACCACCCGCCGCCCCGCAGCACGCGGTACGTCCCGTACACCTCGGGGTCGTAGAGGTCCCAGCACCACTCCCAGACGTTCCCCAACAGGTCATGGAAACCCCAGGAGTTGGGCTGGCGGGTGC
Source organism: Streptomyces niveiscabiei (assembly GCF_033794345.1). Classification (NCBI taxonomy): domain Bacteria; kingdom Bacillati; phylum Actinomycetota; class Actinomycetes; order Kitasatosporales; family Streptomycetaceae; genus Streptomyces; species Streptomyces niveiscabiei. The sequence goes on along the minus strand of NZ_JARAYJ010000055.1, from coordinate 12,689 downwards.
CCACTTCCCGTATCCGCTCACCGGAGTTGGCGCGGTGCCAGGCGATGTCGTCCAGCACGCCGTAGCGGGGACCCGACGTACCGGCGCGGCAGGCGAACTCCCATTCCGCTTCGGTGGGGAGACGGTAACCGGTGGAGGAGGCGAGGAGTTCGACGTCGCCGTCCTCGCGGAAGCGGTAGGCGGGGCGTGAACCCTCCGCCAGGGAAAGGGTGTTGCAGTACCGGACGGCGTCGAGCCAGGAAACGTCCACCACAGGGAGGTCGGGGGCGACGAGCGCCGCACCGGTCACCGCCGCGTAGTCCGCCTGGGTCACCGGGCACGCCGACAAGGCGTAGGAGTCCACCTTGACCGTCCAACTCCGCGCCGTACGCCGGTCGTTGAGTACGACTTCGCCCGCGCCGACCGTGATCATCTGTAACCGCATGGACAGATGATCGCAGCGACGCGGGCGGAGTTGGTGCCGGTGAGGGCTCCCCGTCCCCACGGACCCTCACCGGCGGCTCAGGGGTTCACGCTCGGACGAGCTCCTTGTCGTCCCGCCGGTCGGCGTCGGTGCGCAGGCCCTCGCCCTCGACGTCGACGTTGGGAAGCGCGCGGTCGAGCCACTTCGGCAGCCACCAGGCCCGCTTGCCGAGCAGCGCGAGGACGGCCGGCACGATCGCCATGCGGACGACGAACGCGTCGAAGAAGACGGCGATCGCGAGCCCGAACCCGATCATCTTGATCATGGACTCGGAGGAGCCGATGAACCCGGCGAAGACGGCCATCATGATGACGGCGGCGGCGGAGACGACGCGGGCCCCGTGCTTGAACCCGGTGACGACGGCCTGCGAGGGCGCCTCGCCGTGGACGTACGCCTCGCGCATCCGGGTCACGAGGAACACCTCGTAGTCCATGGCGAGTCCGAAGACCACGCCGACCATGAAGATCGGCATCATCGACATGACGGGCCCGGTCTCCTCGACGCCCAACAGCCCTGCCAGCCAACCCCATTGGAAGACGGCGACGACCGCGCCGAGCGCCGCCATGACGGACAGGAGGAAGCCGAGGGCGGCCTTGAGGGGCACGAGGACCGAGCGGAAGACGACGATCAGCAGGAGGAACGCGAGCCCGACGACGAGGACCAGGTACGGGATCAGCGCGTCGTTCAGCTTCTGCGAGACGTCGATGTTCATCGCCGTGACTCCGGTCACCAGTACGGTCGCCCCGGTGTCGGCCTTGATCTCCGTCCCCTTGTCACGGATCGCGTGGACGAGGTCCTCGGTCTGCACGGACGACGGCTTGGAGTCGGGGATCACGGTGATCGTCGCGGTGTCGCCCGCCTTGTTGGGCGCGGCCGGTGTGACGGTCGCGACGTCCTTCAACTTCTTGATCTCGTCGCCGACTTGGGTGAACGCACCGTCGGCGTCCTGGCTGCCCTTCGCGTCGACGACGATCATCAGCGGCCCGTTGAACCCGGGCCCGAACCCGTCGGAGAGCGTGTCGTAGGCGCGGCGCTGTGTGGTGGACGTCGGCTGCGATCCGTCGTCGGGCAGCCCGAGTTCGAGCGAGGCGGCGGGCACGGCGACGGCGCCGAGGCCGACAACTCCCAGGACGAGTACGGCGATCGGCCGCCGGACGACGAAACTGGCCCAGCGCGTCCCCATGTTGGGCTTCCCGGCCTTCTCCGGCTTGTTCCCGCCGAGCATCCTGCTCTTCGACCCGGCGGGCAGAATCCGCTTCCCGGCGTACCCGAGGAGCGCGGGGATCATCGTCAGCGCGATGAGGACGGCGATGGCGACCGTACCGGCGGCGGCGATGCCCATCTTCGTCAGCATCGGGATGTTGACGACGGCGAGGCCCGCGAGCGCGATGACGACGGTGAGTCCGGCGAAGACGACCGCCGAGCCCGCCGTACCCGTCGCCCGGCCCGCGGCCTCCTCGCGGTCGCGGCCCTCGGCGAGTTCGGCGCGGTAGCGGGAGACGATGAACAGCGCGTAGTCGATGCCGACGGCGAGGCCGATCATCAGCGCGAGGGTGGACGTCGTCGAGCCGAGGTCAAGTGTGCTGGCCAGGGCGGTGATCGAGGCGACGCCGATGCCGACGCCGATGATCGCGGTGAGCAGCGGGAGCCCGGCGGCGATGAGCGAGCCGAAGGTGATGACGAGGACGACGGCCGCGATGCCGATGCCGATGATCTCGGTGGCGCCGGTGTGCGGGGTGGCCTGGAGGGCGTCGCCGCCGATCTCGACGGTCAGGCCCGCGCTCTTCGCGTGGTCGCCGGCCTCTTCGAGGGCGTCGCGCGAGGAGTCCTTCAACTCCATGCCGGAGACTTTGTACTTGACCGACGCGTAGGCGACCGTGCCGTCCTTGCTGACGGCCTTGCCGGTGTACGGGTCGGCGACGGAGACGACCTCGGAGCCGGACTTCAGCTCGGCGACGGTCTTCTCCACGGTCGCCTTGTTCGCGGCGTCGTTCATCGACTGCCCGGCGGGCGCCTTGAAGACGACGCGTGCGGTGGCGCCGTCGGCGCTCATCCCGGGGAAGCGCTGTTCCAGCAGGTCGAAGGCTTTCTGGGCCTCGGTGCCGGGGATCGAGAAGGAGGTGGTGCCCGCAGCGGGGGCACTGGCGGCGCCGACGCCCGCGAGCGTCAGCAGGGCTATCCAGATCAGGGCGACGAAGTGCCGTCGCCGGAAGGCGAGCCGGCCCAGCTTGTAGAGGAACGTGGCCACGGAGGCGTACTCCCGGTCAGTCGTGGGGTTTTCATGGGCAGGGGTGACCGACGGCATGGCGGGGAGCGCGCTGTGGGAGGCGCGAGGGCAGCGTCGATCGGCCCGACGACGTGAGCGGTGACGTCAGTTGGGGTGTGGGCGTACTGCGGGGAAGGTCAACTCCGGGGCAGGAGACCGGAGTCGGTGTTCAGGTCAGGCCTTCGGGTCAGGCCTTCGGGTCGACGCCGAGTGCGGGGAGCACCACGGCGTCCAGGTACGAGATGAGGAAGTCCTGGGTGGGTGGCTGGTCGTCGAGCAGCATGCGGGTGGCGAATCCGCCGACCATCATGTGCACCATGAACTCCAGTGCGGGACAGTCGGGTTGGACCTCGCCTCGGTCCACGGCGCGCTGGATCAGCTTCTTGAAATCGGAGAGTTCGGGGTCGACCAGCTGTGCCTTGAACGCCTCGCGCAGATCCTCGTTGTTGTGCATCGCCATGGCGATGCCGCGCATCAGCGCCGAGTTCTGCGCGTGGACGCAGTCGTCCTCCAGCAGGATCACCGCGTGCAGGTCGCCCCGCAGGGTGCCGGTGTCGATGTCGTCCGGAGGGGCCGGCTTGCTGTACCGGATGGCCTTGACGACGAGTTCGGCCTTGCCGCCCCACTGGCGGTAGAGCGTGGCCTTGCTGGAGCGGGTGCGGGCGGCGATGGCGTCCATGGTGAGGGCGTCGTAGCCGACCTCGCGGAGCAGGTCGAGGACGGCGTCGTACAGCTCCGCCTCGCGTTCGGGAGTGATCCGACTGCGACGCGCCGTTGCGACCTCAGTCATGACGCCCCTCCGTGCTCTCCGCGTTTCTTCCTACGTCCATGAAGATACCCTGCCAACCAAGCGAAACGAAACGGTTTCGTACGTGTCCTGGGTCACGTGTGTGAGAAACGTGTAAGAGAACGCCTGGAACGCTTGCGCCCCGGCGCCTGAGTTGCTGGCTCCCCGGCGCCGGAAAAGCATGGGAACCGTGAGCTACCTGCGCCTTCCGCACCTCAGCGGTGACCTGCTGTGCTTCGTTGCCGAGGACGACCTCTGGCTGGCCCCCCTCGACGGGCCCGGCCGCGCCTGGCGCCTGACCGTGGACCGCACGAAGACCGGCCACCCGCGCTTCTCCCCGGACGGCTCGGTCATCGCCTGCACGACCTGGCGCAGCCTCGTCCCCGAGATCCACGTAGTACCCGTGTACGGCGGAAGGACCAGACAGCTCACCTACTGGGGCAGCGCCGACACCCGCGTCTGCGGCTGGACCCCCGAGGGCCACATCCTCGCCGTCGCCTCCCACAGCCAGCCCTTCTCCTACTTCACGTGGGCCTACGACGTACCTCTCAGTGGTGACCCCGGCGGCCCCCTCCCCTGGGGTCCGGTGAGCGACCTCCAGGTCGCCGACCTCGACGGGGAACGGAAAACCCTCCTGCTCACCGGTACGCCGCCGCACGAACCGGCCGCCTGGAAGCGGTACCGGGGCGGCGCGACGGGCCGCCTGTGGCTCCACGGCCGCCGTCTCCTCCCGGAGGTGGAGGGCCACCTCTCCACCCCCCTGTTCGTCGCCGGGCGCATCGCGTTCCTCTCCGACCACGAGGGCGTCGGCAACCTCTACTCCTGCGCGTACGACGGCTCCGACCTGCGCCGGCACACCGACCACGACGCGTTCTACGCCCGCAACGCCTCGACCGACGGCACCCGGGTGGTCTACCAGTGCGCGGGCGACCTGTGGCTCGTCGAGGACCTCGGCCCCGGCGCGCAGCCGCGCCGCCTCGACGTACGGCTCGAAGGGCCTCGCGCGGGACGGCGGCCGTACCAGATCCCCGCCGCGCAGCACGTGGACGGCGTATCGGTGGACGAGACCGGGCGGGCCAGTGCTGTGGTGGTACGCGGCAGCCTGTACTGGCTGACGCACCGGGACGGTCCGGCGCGGACCATCGCCGATACCCCAGGGGTACGGGTACGGCTCCCGGAGATGCTGGGGTCGGGGGGCCGGATCGCGTACGTCACCGATGCCGAGGGGGAGGACGCGGTCGAGATCGCGTACCTCCCGAGAGCCAGTGGGGAACGTCCCCCTCGGAGGCTGGCGTCCGGGGAACTGGGGCGGGTCCTGGAGCTGGTCTCCGACCCGGAGGGGAAGCGGCTGGCGATCGCTTCACACGACGGGCGGGTCCTGCTGCTGGATACCTCTGAGGTTGTAGCCGGGGACGACTCAGGGGGTAGCGGGGGCGGCTCCGGGGGTGGGGGCGGCTCGGGGGGTGGGGGCATCGTCGAGCTGATCCGGTCCGTGAACGGTCCCGTGCGGGATCTCGCGTTCTCCCCGGACGGCGCCTGGCTCGCCTGGTCGCACCCCGGGATCGGGCGCTCGCTGCGGCAGATCAAGCTGGCCCGGATGAAGGACCGGCTGATCGTGGACGTCACCAACGGCCGCTTCGCCGACGAGAATCCGGTCTTCACCCGCGACGGCCGCTACCTCGCGTTCCTGTCCTGGCGCGGCTTCGACCCGGTCTACGACGTCCACACCGGCGACCTCTCCTTCCCGCTGGGCTGCCGCCCCTACCTGGTCCCCCTCTCCTCGGCCACCCCCTCCCCCTTCGCGCTGAACCCCGACGGGCGCCCGGCGGCGGGCGGGCTCGACCCCGTGGAAACGGAGGACGGCGGCGCGGTGACCGTCGAGGTGGAGGGGCTGGAGAGCAGGGTCACGCCGTTCCCCGTCCCCGCCTCGAAGTACTCCGCGCTGTACCCGGTCGCCGGCGGCGGGGTCGTCTGGCTGCGGTGGCCGATCTCCGGCGCACTCGGTGAGACCTTCGCCAATCCGGACGACACCAGCGAGCGCCCGACCCTCGAACACTTCACCATCACCAAGGCCAAGAAGTCCGAACTCGTCGACCACCTCGACTGGTTCGCGCTCAGCGGCGACGGCACCCGCCTGGTCGTCGTCGACGAGGGCGAGCTACGGGCCGTCCCGTCGACGGAGCCCGGGGACGGCGACTCGACCGTCTGGATCGACCTGCGCCGCATCCTCCACGAAGTCGACCCCGGCGCCGAGTGGCGGCAGTCGTACGAGGAGGCCGGCCGCCTGATCCGCGCCTACTTCTGGGACCCCGGCATGTGCGGCATCGACTGGAACTCGGTCCTGGACCAGTACCGCCCCCTGGTCCAACGCGTCGCCTCCCCCGACGAGTTCGCGGATCTCCTGCGCGAGGTCGTCGGCGAGTTGGGCACCTCCCACGCATACGTCGCCGCCGCACGCCGCAACGAAGGGCCACCGCACTATCAGCGGCGCCAGGGCCTCCTGGGCGCCAACTTCGTGCGCAGAGACGGCAGTTGGGTGCTGTCCCGGATCCTCCCCGGCGACTCGTCCGACTCCAGGGCGCGTTCTCCCCTCGCCGGTACGGGAATTCGCGAGGGTGCGGTGCTGACGCACGTGGACGGACGGGTCGTCGACCCGGTGACCGGGCCCTTCCCGCTGCTCGCGGGGGCGGGGGGTACGACGGTGGAGCTGACGTTCGTGGAGGGCGAGCGGCCTCCGCGCCGGGTGGCTGTCGTGCCGCTGGTCGACGAGCGGCCCTTGCGCTACCAGGACTGGGTGGCCAAACGGCGTGACGTCGTACGGGAGTTGAGCGGCGGTCGGTGCGGGTACCTGCACATCCCGGACATGGGCGGCTCGGGGTGGGCGCAGTTCAACCGGGACCTGCGGATGGAGGTGTCGCGGCCGGCGCTCATCGTCGACGTCCGGGGCAACGCGGGCGGCCACATCAGCGAGTTGGTCGTCGAGAAGCTGTCCCGCACGATCCTCGGGTGGGACCTCACGCGCAACGCCCAGCCGGTGTCGTACGCGTCAAATGCCCCTCGGGGTCCGGTGGTCGCCCTCGCCGACGAGGCGACCTCCTCCGACGGCGACATGATCACCGCCGCGTTCAAGCTGCTCAAGATCGGGCCGGTGGTGGGGCAGCGGACGTGGGGCGGCGTGGTGGGGATGACCGGGCGGCACGAGCTGGGCGACGGCACGGTCATCACCGTGCCGATGAACGCGGCCTGGTTCGACGCGTTCGGGTGGTCGGTGGAGAACCGGGGTGTCGACCCCGACATGGAGGCGCTGCGCACGCCGCTGGACTGGGCCGAGGGACGGCACGCGCAGCTGGACGACGCGGTGGGGCTGGCGCTGGAGCTGCTGGACCGGGGGGAGGTGGCGAGCCCGCCGGACCATCGGGGGGTACCGGACCGGTCCCGGCCGAAGCTGCCGCCTCGGGAGGGGTAGAGGTGGCTCTGGGGAGGTAGCGGGGTAGTACCTCCCCTCTCCCTCACTCCCCGTGCGCCAGCACCCGCTCCAGCGTCCGGCGTCCCGCCCTCCCCCACGTCGGCTGGCCGCCCGGCAGCCCCTGCTCCCAGGCCCGGCCGACGCTGAGCAGGCCGAACGCCGAGAGGACGGCCCAGCCTTGGGCGCGGTGGACGAGTGCCTCGTCGGTGACGCCGTAGGCGCGCAGGAAAGGGTCCGCCGCGCCCTCGGGGAGCAGCTTCCACGCGGCGGCGATGTCGGCGGCCGGGTCGCCGGCGCCCAAGTCGCCGAAGTCGATGATCCCGGAGAGGACGCCGTCCGTGACGACGGCGTTGGCCGGGTGGAGGTCCACGTGCACCCAGACCGGCGGGCCGTCCCAACTCGGCGCGGCGACGGCCCTGTTCCACACCTCGCGGATGCGGGGGACGTCGACGATGTCCGCCAGGCTGTCGAGCCCGGCCTCGAACCCGGCCTTGAGCGGGGCGAGTTCGCCGCAGCGGCTCGGGTTGAGGGGCGCGTCCTGCGGGGCCGGCTGGTGCAGCGCGCGGAGGAACCCGGCGAGGGCTTCCGTCGAGCGCGGGCTGTCGGTCATCTCGACGCCGTCGGCGGGCTGTCCCGGGACCCAGTCCACGACCGCCCACGGCCGGGGGAACAGCTCACTCGGCTCGCTGAACCTGCGGGGCGTCGGAATGGGCAGCGGCAGCCGCTCGGCCAGCCCCGGAAGCCAGCGGAACTCCTGGGCGAGGAGCGTGGGGGCGCGGTCCGTCATCGGCAGCCGTACCGCCAACTCCTCCCCGACCCGCCAGAGTTGGTTGTCCCAGCCGGACGCGACGGGACGGATCGGAAGGTCGGCGAGGTCGGGCTGCTGGTCGCGGAGAAGACTGCGGACGAAGGCTTCGTCGGTGTCGGTGCGCTGCATGGTCCGCAGCGTACGTGCTCCCCGTAGTACCTCAGAGGGATCGCTCCGCTCTGGCTGCCTCGTCCGCCGTCCCGCCCGCCCCGACCAGCCCCGTACTCATACCGGACAACCTAGGTGCTACCCGGCGCATCTCCCGCCCGCCGACCGAGCCGATCACCCCGGGGAGGTACCCGCGTACACCCTGCATCCCGCGCAGCCACCACTGGCCGTAGACGTGGCTCGACCGGCGCTCTATCCCGTCGGCCATGCGCTCGACGGCGGGCCCGAGGGGGTACGTCTTGTTGGCGGGCCACGGCAGGCGCTGGCGCAGCTCGCGCATGACGTCGTCCTGGTCGGCGCCGCGCACCATGTCCGTGTCGGTCCAGGAGAGGTAGCCGACGCCGACGCGCACCCCCCGGTAGCCGACCTCGGCGCGCAGGCTGTGCGCGTACGCCTCGACGCCGGACTTGGACGCGCAGTACGCGCTCATCATCGGCGCCGGGGTGAGCGCGGCGAGGGAGGCGATCTGGAGGAGGTAGCCGCGGCTCTCGATGAGGACCGGCAGGAACGCGCGGGCGGTGACGGCCGAGCCGATGAGGTTCACCTCGATGACGCGCCGCCACGCGTCGGGGTCGGAGTCGAGGAAGGTGCCCCCGGCGGCGACCCCGGCGTTGGCGACGACGATGTCGACCTTCCCGAACCGCTCCTTCACCTCGCCTGCGACCCGGTTCATGGCGTCCTGGTCGGTGACGTCGGCGTACCAGTAGCCGCTCTCGCCGTGCAGCCGTTCGGAGACCTCCTTGAGCGCCTCGGGTTCGAGGCCGACCAGCGCGACGGTCGCGCCGCGCGCGGAGAGCTTCCGCGCGAGCAATTCCCCGACGCCGCGCGCGGCCCCGGTGATCACGGCGACCTGTCCGTCGAGGCTCACCCTGCTCATGCGCCCTCCTTCAACTGGCTGTACGTGGTGGTCAGTTCGCGTATCCGCGCGGTCACGAGGTCCGGCGCCTCGACGGGGGTCATGTGGCCGATGCCGTACAGCTCGGTGAGGCCGAGGCAGTTGGGGAGCGCGGCGGCGAGGGCCCGGGCGTGGACGGGCGGGGTGAGGCGGTCGGCGGTGCCGGTGACGACGGCGGTGGGGACGGCCAACTGGGCGACCTGGTCACCGAGTTCGAGTGATTCGAGGACCCGCGCCCAGGCGTACCGCACCTTCCGGGGGCACGCGTGGACGATCCGCGCGCACTTCTCGACCGCCTCGGGGGCCGAACCGGGGCCCATCGTCGCGTACTTGAGGATCTTCTTGCCGACGGGGGTGACCGGGCCGAGCGGCGCCTTCGAGCCGAGGATCTTCCCGGTGAGCCAGGTCCGTACCCGCCCGGCCTTGAGGGGGACGACCGTCGACTCGTCGACCAGCCGCGAACTCCCCGTACTGCACAGGAGACTTGCGGCGACGTGTGCCCTGAACGCCGGGCGCGTCGCGGCGGCCATCACCGTCATGCCGCCCATCGAGTGACCGGCGACCACGGCCTTCTCGCCCGGCGCGAGGGTGGCGAGCAGCACCGCTTCGAGGTCGTCGGCCAGGGCCGTCGTACTGACCGCCGGGCTCGCGGGGGTGTTGCCGTGGCCTCTCAAGTCGTAGGCGATGACGCGGTGATCGCGGGAGAGGTCGTCGATCTGCGCCTGCCAGAAGGCGGTTGAGCAAGTCCAGCCGTGCACGAGGACGACGGCGGGCGCGGCGGCGGGGCCGTGGATCTCGACGTGCAGGGGTGCGCCGTCCCGGGAGGTGGCCGTGAGGGTCCTCATGCGGTCACCTCGACAGCGTCGTAACTGCCGTTGCCTGTAGCGGAGTTGGGTTCGTTCGGTTTCCTGGGCCGCCTGAGCACCTCGTACTCGGCCAGGTCGACGCGGCGGGTCGCGCGGCGGAACTCGCTCGTCGTACCGGGCCACACGGTCGTGTTGCGGCCCTGCGCGTCCAGGTACCAGCTCACACAGCCGCCGGTGTTCCAGACGGTCCGCTCCATGCGGTCCTGCACGCGCCGGTTCCAGCGGTGCACGGCGCTGGGGCGGGCGTCGAGCGCCACTTCCCCGCCCAGGACGTCGAGTTGGCGCAGATAGTCGGCCATGTAGGCGAGCTGCGACTCGATCATCAGGATCATCGAGGAGTTGCCGAGGCCGGTGTTGGGCCCGATGACCGTCATCCAGTTCGGGAACCCGGCGACCGCCGCGCCGCGCAGCGCCTCCATGCCGCCGCGCCCCCAACTCTCCGCGAGCGTACGGCCGTCGGCGCCCACGACGCGGTCGGCGATCGGCATGTCGGTGACGTGGAAGCCGGTGCCGAAGACGATCGCGTCGGCCTGCGCCGTACTGCCGTCGGCGGCGATCAGCGTGTTGCCGCGGATCTCGGCGAGGCCGCTCGCGACGACGTCCACGTTGGGCTGCGCGAGCGCCGGGTAGTAGGCGCTGGACAGCAGGATGCGCTTGCAGCCGATGCGGTAGTCGGGGGTCAACTTGGCCCGCAGCGCCGGGTCCTTGATGGCCCTGGCGATGTTGCGCTTGGCCAACTGCTCGACGAAACCTAGTTCGTTGGGGTGCTTCGTGAACGCCTGGACCTGCAACTCCCGGATGCCCCACAGGAGTCCGCGCCGCGCCTGGGTCGTGAAGGGGAGTTTTCGGTGCAGGGCGCGTTCGGCGCCGGTGATCGCCCGGTCGACGCGCGGCATGACCCACGCCGGGGTCCGCTGGAACAACGTCAGCCCGGAGACGAGGGGTTGGATCGCCGGGACGATCTGGATCGCGGAGGCGCCCGTGCCGATCACTGCGACGCGCTTGCCGCGCAGGTCGTAGCCGTGGTTCCAGCGCGCGGAGTGGAACACCTCGCCCGGGAACGACTCCAGTCCGGGGACGTCCGGCGTCTTCGGGTCGGAGAGCGGGCCGGTCGCCGAGACGACCATGTCGGCGGAGAGTTCACCGGACGCGGTCTCGATGTCCCAGCACAGGCGCTCCGCGTTCCACACCATCCGCTTGACCTCGGAGTCGAAGCGCAGGTGCGGCCGGATCCCGAAGACGTCCGCGACCTTCTCCAGGTAGGCGCGGATGTGGCCCTGGCCCGAAAAGGTGCGCGGCCACTCGGGGTTGGGCGCGAAGGAGAAGGAGTACAGGTGCGAGGGGACGTCGCAGGCGCACCCCGGATAGGTGTTGTCCCGCCAGGTGCCGCCCACGCTGTCCGCGCGCTCCAGGACCACGAAGTCGGTGATCCCTTCGCGCCGCAACCGCACCGCGGCCCCGAGCCCCCCGAACCCGGACCCGACGACCGCCACCCGCACATGCTCGCGTCCGGCCATGAGGACGCCCTCCTTCGCGCGACCGCGCCAGTAATCACTGGCACAATCGGACTGTAGAGCAGCCCGCTACCGATGGGTAGGGGTCGGACGGAGGAAAGTTACCGACGGTACGACATAGGGTCTGGGCGTGGCGGACAGGCAGGACGAGAACTCGGCGAAGCGTGAATACCGCATGGAGGAGCTGGCGTCCCTGGCCGGCATCACCGTGCGGACCCTGCGTTTCTACCGCGAACGCAAGCTCCTCGCGCCGCCCCGCCGCGAGGGCCGTATCGCCTGGTACGACGACCACCACCTCGCGCGCCTGCGCACGATCGCCGCGCTCCTCGAACGCGGCCACACCCTCACCGGCATCGCCGAACTCGCCGAGGCCCTCGACCACGGCCGCGACATCACCGACGTCCTCGGCATCGCCCCCACGGAAGAGGAACCGGTCCGCCTCACCCCCGAGGAACTCGCGGCCCGCTTCGAGGGCCAGACCACCCCCGAGAACCTCGCCGCCGCCCTCTCCCTCGGCTACCTCGGCACCGACGGCGACGAGATCGTCCACATCAGCCGCCGCCTCCTCGACGTCTCCTCCACCCTCGTCCACGAAGGCATCCCCCTCGCGGACATCCTCGCCGCGGCCCACGAGGTCCGCACCCACACGGACGCCCTGGCCGACCTCTTCACCACCACCCTCCTCCAACACCTCCCCCCCGACCACCTCCCCCGCCTACGCCCCCTGGCCAAGGCAATCTTCGACGCGGAACTCTCCCTGTCTTTGGACCGGCGGTTGCGCGGGGGGGAGTGAGGACGCCGGGGGGCGGGGGGAGGGGCGAGGCTCCGGGGGGCGGGGGCGGAGCCGGGGGTACGAGGCGCGGGGCCCGGGGGCGCGGGGCCCGGGGGCGCGAGGCGCGAGGCGGAATCAGGGAACCAAGGGCACGAGGCGCGGGGGCTCGGGGCGCGAGGGCGGAGCAGGGAGCCGGGGGAGCAAGGTGAAGGGCCGGGCACCGGGGGCGCAGGGCGGAGTATGGACGCGAGGGGGCGCGAGGTGAGGGATGAGGCACCGGGGCGCGGAGGCGGAACCGGGGAGCCGAGGGCACGAGGCGCGAGGGCGGGGAGAAACGCGGGGGCCCGGGGCGGAATCAGGGAACCAAGGACACGGGGCGCCGGGGCGCGAGGGCAGAGCCAGGAAGCCGAGGGCACAAGGCGAAGGGCGAGGCGCCGGGAGCGCGGGGGCGAAGCCAGGGAGCCGGGAGAGGCGTACGGGGGGGGCGAAGGCCGGGAACGGGGGGTGGTGCATGACGACGTAGGAGTAGACCGTGCCCTCGCCGGACGCCTCCCGCGTGTCCCAGTCCGGGGAGCCGCAGTCCAAGCAGCCGGGGAGCCACGGGAAGCGCAGGGCCGTGCAGGCGGTGCAGCGCTGGAGGAGGAGGCGGTGGTGCCGGACGCCGTCCCAGAAAGGGGAGTTGTC